>WRNL01000140.1 GCA_009776625.1 Methanomassiliicoccaceae archaeon
GGGGAAGATGGGGGAGCTGGTGCGCCTGCTCCTCGGCGGCGAGGACGCCGCCGCCGACAGGCTCGCGGCCGAGCTCGCCCCCGTTTTCGAGGCGCTGTTCGTGGAGACCAACCCCATCCCGATCAAGCACGTCATGTCGAGGCTGGGGTACGGCACGGGGGCGCCGAGGCTCCCCCTTACCGGGCTCTCCGAGAAGGGGCGCGCGCCGGTGGAGGCCGCGATGAGTAACATTGGGTTGTGGTAACAATGATAAACGTAGCGTTAGGGGGCGCCACCGGCAAGATGGGGCGCACGGTCTGTGACATCATACAGAGGAGCAGCGACATGAGGCTGGTGGGCGCGATGATCGCGCCGACGGAGGAGATGTTCGGCAAAGAGATATACCCAGGGATAATCGCGAAGGGGCAGGACAGCCTCGACGAGGTGCTGGAGGACGCCGACGTCTACGTCGACATAACGGCGCCGCAGGCCGCCGCCAACATAATCGGCAGGATACCGGCGAAGGGCGTGAACATAGTCCTCGGCACGACGGCGATACCCGAGGACGCGCTCAAGAGGATGAGGGACGAGGTCTCCAGGAACAACACGTCGGCTGTCCACTCGGCGAACTTCGCCGTCGGGGTCAACGTGTTCTGGAAGATGTGCGAGGTCCTGGCGGCGGCGCTCGGCGGCTTCGACATAGAGGTCATAGAGGCGCACCACAACCAGAAGGTGGACGCGCCGTCCGGCACGGCGGCGGAGGCGGTGAGGCGCATGATGGCGGCCTCCGGCGCGGAGTCCGTGGTCTACGGCCGCGAGGGCCTGACCGGGGCGAGGGGGAGGGAGATCGGCGTGCACTCCATACGAGGCGGCGACATCGTCGGCGACCACACGGTGATATTCGCGGGCGCCGGGGAGAGGATCGAGCTGAAGCACAGCATGGGCTCCAGGGACGCGCTCGCCAGGGGGTTCATAGAGTCCATAAGGTGGGTGAACGGGAAGAGGGACGGCAAGGTCCACAGCCTGAACGAGGTCCTGGGACTATGATGAAGGTCATGAAGTTCGGGGGCACCAGCGTCGGCTCCCCCGAGGCCCTCCGGAGGGCGGTCGGGATAATAACGGAGGGGGGCGGCGACAAGGTCGTGGTCGTTTCGGCGATGTCCGGCGTGACCAATTTCCTGGTGAGCGGCGCGGAGGGCCTCCCGGGGAACAAGGAGGCGCTACTCGGCGAGTTCGAGAAGAAGCACCTCGAGGCGGCCCGCATGCTGCTCGGGGAGGGGCAGATGGAGGGGTTCATGGCGGACTTCCGCGCGAGGATGGATGGGTTCAGGGGGCTCCTCGACGACGAGGGCGCCAGGGGGTGCCCCTACTACAAGGACAACATAACCTCCCAGGGGGAGAGGTTCTCCTCCTTGATCCTCAGCTACGCGCTGAGGGGCGCCGGCGCGAGGTCGGTCGCGCTCACCTCGGAGGACTGCGGCATCTGCGCCGAGGGGAGGCCCCTGTCCGGGAGCGCGAACCTGCAGAGGACCGAGTCCATGATGGCGATGAAGGTCAGGCCGTACGTCGCCGACGGCGTGATCCCCGTGATCACGGGGTTCTACGGCGTGACGGCCGACGGCCTCCCTCTGACCTTCGGGAGGGGCGGGAGCGACTACTCCGCGGCGGTCGTGGCCAACGCCATGAACGCGGACGTCCTGGAGATCTGGACGGACGTCGACGGCTTCATGTCCGCCGACCCCCGCATTGTGCCGGACGCCGTGAAGATCGACGAGATGAACTTCGGCGAGGCGGCGGAGCTGGCGTACTTCGGCGCGAAGGTCCTCCACCCGAGGACCATAGAGCCGGTGAGGATGAAGCACATACCGCTGAAGGTGAGGAACTCGTTCAAGCCCGAGGAGCCCGGGACGCTGATACGCCATCTGAGGGAGCCGAGGGGCGACATGCTAATGAGCGTCGCGCTCAAGACCGACCTCTCCGTGATAGCGATAAGCTCGGCGGAGATCGCGTTCCACCCCAACATGGTGGCCCGCATAATAGGGAAGATAGCCGAGGGCGAGGTGGTCATATACTCCGTCTCGACGTCCCTGTCGACGGTGGCGTTCCTGGTGCACAGCAACGACGTGAAGTCCATCCTCTCGCGGCTGAACACGCTGGACCCGGGGGACATAGAGAGGATCGAGGTAAAGGGCGAGGTGGCGCTGGTGTGCGCCGTGGGGGACAACCTCATATCGAGGTGCGGGGTGTCGGCGGACATATTCGCGGCGGTCAAGGAGGCGAGGGCGAGCGTGCAGATGATATCCGAGGGCGCGTCGGACGTGTCCCTCAACTTCGCGGTGCCGATGTCCAAGGCCGTCGACGTCGTCAAGCTGCTGCACAGCAAGTACGTTAGAGGGAGCGCAGATGAGGGAATTCGACAGTAAGGACGGGGTGATGCTGTTCGGCGGCATGCCCGTCACGGAGATAGCGGGCGAGTTCGGGACCCCCGTGTACGCCATAGACGAGGCCAGGCTCAGGGAGAACTACCGCAGGGTGCACGGCGCGTTCTCGAGGCACATGGACACGCAGGTGCACTACGCCTGCAAGGCCAACACCAGCCTCGCCGTCCTGAAGATACTGGAGAGCGAGGGGTCCTGCATCGACGCCGTGTCGGTGGGGGAGGTCATGACATGCCTGAAGGCGGGCTTCACCCCGGACAGGGTGATATTCACGGGGAACAACGTCAGCAACGAGGAGCTGAGGGCGGTTGCCGGCCTCGGCGTTATGATAAACATAGACTCGAAGTCGGAGCTGGAGAGGCTGGCCATGATAAAGACGGGGATCCCCCTGTCGTTCAGGGTCACCCCGGGCGTCGGCTCGGGGCACGGCGAGAAGGTCAAAACCGGCGGGGAGGGGGCGAAGTTCGGGATCCCTTTGAAGGAGGCCGTGGGGACGTGCCTCCGCGCCAAGGAGCTGGGCTTCGACCCTAAGGGGGTCCACATGCACATCGGCTCCGGCGGCCAGTCCGTCGAGCCGTTCGTCGACGCGGTCGGGGTCATCGTGGACGTGGCCAACCGGCTTAAGGACAACGGGATCGCCCTCGATTTCATCGACATCGGCGGCGGCATAGGCGTGCCGTACCGCCCGAACGAGCCGGAGATGGACGTGGAGGGCCTCGCCGCCGACCTGACCGAGATGATCATCGAAGGGACGGACGTCAGGAAGCTGAAGATAGAGCCGGGGAGGTACATAGTGTGCGACGCCTGCGTCCTCCTGACCAGGTGCGTCGACGTGAAGGACGCCGGCGTCAGGAAGTACGTCGGGGTGGACGCGGGGTTCAACACCCTGGTGAGGCCCGCCATGTACGACTCCTACCACCACGTCGAGATCGGGAACAAGCTCGGGCGGGCGTGCACCGCCAAGTACGACGTGGTCGGCCCCATCTGCGAGTCGGGGGACCACCTGGCGCGCTGCCGCGCCCTGCCTGACCCCGAGGAGGGGGACATCGTCGTAATATACGATGCAGGCGCATACGGGTTCTCGATGTCTAGCAACTACAACTCCCGCCCGCTGTGCAGGGAGGTCCTCGTCTTCGACGGCAGGGCCGAGCTGATAAGGGAGTCCGAGCGGATAGAGGACCTGTGGAGGCACCAGCGGATACCGGAGAGGCTTTTGAGATGATGTCATTCTGGAAATACCACGGCATAGGCAACGACTTCATCCTGATCGACGGGATAGGGACCGGCAAAGGCCCGGACGTGGACGTGGACCCCGAGAGGTGCAGGCTGTGGTGCGACAGGAACTTCGGCATCGGCGCTGACGGGGTGGTGTTCCTGCTCCCCGGGGAGGGCGCCGACGTGGCCATGAGGGTGATCAACGCGGACGGCTCGGAGGCGGAGATGTGCGGCAACGGGATAAGGTGCCTGGCCAAGCATGCGTACGACCACGGCTACGTGGGGGGCGACGAGGACTTCACGGTCGCCACCCCGGCGGGGGTGAAGGCGGTGAGCGTGTCCTTCAACGACGGCGAGGTCACCTCGGCTAGGGTGGACATGGGCGCCCCCGTGCTAGAGGGGAGGTCCATCCCGATAGACCATGACGGCAGGTTCATAGACCGCCCGCTCGAGGTGGGCGGGATCGAGGTCAAGGGGAGCGCGGTGTCGATGGGCAACCCCCATTTCGTCACCTTCGCGGACATCAGCGACGACGACGCGGCGAGGCTCGGGCCCGCCAT
>WRNL01000141.1 GCA_009776625.1 Methanomassiliicoccaceae archaeon
GGGGCATCAGCTTGACGCCGGCGGGGGACGGCGTCAGCCAGCCCGACTGCGCCTTGCCCGTGGCGGACGGCAGCGAGGCGACGAAAGCCATCGCCTGCGGCGCGTTGAGCGTGAATGCAGGCCTCATGTCCCGGTGAATCCCCGCTACGTTCCCGAGCGCCCGCACCCACCTGTCGGGCATCTGGACCGGCCTCTGGCGAACTTCCGCCTCCAGGCCGACGATATCCTCCGCGAGGCTCCCGAAGTGGGAGGCAGCGAGCCCGCCCCTGCCGACCTCCACGCGCAACCTATCCTCTTTTTTGACCTGCGTCAGCGCCTTCCGCAGCTCCGCCCCGATGTCCACGTTAGTCGTGCCGTACCCTATCTCGCCGTCGAACCCCGACTGAAGGAGGTCCAGCCTTGCGTAGACGCTGTTGCATGCGGAGAAGCACTCCGCCCTGAGCCTGTCGCCCTGTGCCGAAAGGACAGGGTCGCGCATGGACACGGGCGTGTAGTTGAAGTACCGGGTGGAAGTGACGTCCGCCAGGACCAGCAGCCCCCTCGCAAGGACCTGCGGGTACACCGCGAACCCCTTGAGGAAGCAGGGGTCGTCGTCCACGCCGGCCGGCGTCAGCGCGGATGCCAGGGCGAGCACCAGGCTGCCGCCCTTGAACACCGAAGGGTATTCGAAAGCCCTCATGCCCTATGTAACCGCATGCGGGATATATACGCTCGCCCCTGCCAGCCGCCCTTCAGGATAACAGGCGGATGCCAATGGGCGGCTGAACAGGGCGCGCGTAGAAGATATAGTCTATATCCGCGCCGGATGAGACTTGATAAATACCGCGCAGGGAATCCTCGTCCATGGCGATCACAACGGAGCTGGCGCTTTCCATGCCGAAGGGGCTCGGAGCGTCGCTGTCCGGCATAGCGACGAGGAAGTCTTTGGAGGGCGCCCCTCCCACTGCCGACCTGGACTACGTCCTGCCCGGCGCAGAGTCGGCGATAGTGTTCGCCGTCCCCTTCGACCAGGGGCTGATAGAGCCCTTCCTGAGCAAAGGGGACTTCTCCCTCAGCGGGCACAAGATCGAGAGGACCACGCTGGCCTTCGGGATATCGTTCGAGCTGTCCACGGTCCTCACGTCCCTGGGGCACAGGGCCGTCCCGGTCGCACCCAACTTCGCTTTCAGGAAGGACGCCCCCAACGGCATATACGACCGCGTCCCGCCCATATCCCTGAAGCTCCTGGCCGCGGCTTGCGGGATAGGCAGCATCGGGCAGTCCGGCCTCCTCCTGACGAAACAGCACGGCGCGGCGTTCTCGCTGGGCGGGGTAGTCACCGACATGGAGCTCGAGCCGACTGCCCCCCTCCCAGAGAGCGAGAACTACTGCGACAGGTGCCTCCTTTGCAAAAAGTCATGCATAGCGGACTTCATCCTCCCCGGGGAGCGGACGGTGACCATCGGCGGTAGGGAGGTGCGTGCGGGCAACTGCAGGCCCGCCGCCAGGTGCGCGTACCCCTGCGGGGGGATCACCGGGCTGGACAGGAGCGGGGAGTGGTCTACCTGGTCCCCTGGGAGGTTCCCGCTGCCCGAGGAAGACGAGGAGTACAGGACGATCTCGAAGAGGTACGTGGAACGGTACCTGCAGAGGCGGAGGGTCGGCCCTGTGTCGTACAACCCGCTGCTCGCCGGCACATACGAGATGCAGTACACCTGCTCCAACTGCCAGTTCGTGTGCCACCCCGACAAGGCCGTGAGGAAGAGGAGGCACGCCCTGCTGGTCGGCGGCGGCGTCGTGGTAGAGGACGAGGGCGGGGGCAAGCGAGCCGTCAGCCCGGAGGAGGCGGAGGAGCTCCTCAGCGGCATGCCGGAAGAGCGCAGAAGGCTGTTCACGGACTGAGGGGGCGTGAATGGCGCAGGCACGACCCGCCGCCCGCGCCGGGCGGCCTCGTGCTGAAAACGTTTATCATCCATGCACGCCATAGAGGGACGTTCCCATGAACGAGATCTGGACCGAGAAATACAGGCCGAGGGACCTCGACGAGGTGATAGGCCAGAAACACACCGCCGAGAGGCTGAAAGCGTACGTGTCGTCGGGCAACATGCCCCACCTCCTGCTGACGGGCCCCCCCGGCACGGGGAAGACCACCTGCGCCCTCGCCCTTGCAAGGGGGCTGTTCGGCGACGAGTGGAAGGGGAACTTCATAGAGCTCAACGCCTCGGACGAGAGGGGGATAGACGTCGTCAGGGGGAAGATCAAGGAGTTCGCGAGGACCGCCCCCCTCGGGAAGGCCGACTTCAAGATAATATTCATGGACGAGGCGGACGCCCTCACGAACGAGGCCCAGGCCGCGCTCAGGCGGACCATGGAGAGGTACTCCAAGGCCTGCCGCTTCATACTCTCGTGCAACTACTCGTCGAAGATAATCGACCCCATCCAGTCCAGGTGCGCCGTGTTCAGGTTCAGCCCCCTCTCCAAAGAGGACCTGGAGGGCTACCTCAGGAGGATCGTCGAGAAGGAGGGCGTCAAGATAGACGACGACGCCCTGGAGGGGCTGGTCCATGTCGCGAGGGGCGACATGAGGCGCGCCGTGAACTCCCTGCAGGTGGCGGCCTCCCTGGGGAAGCAGGTGACGATGGAGGTCGTGTTCCAGACGACCGGGCTCGCCAAGCCGGAGGAGGTCATGAGGATGCTGGAGGCCGCGCTCGGCGGCAACTTCACCGGCGCTAGGGACATGCTCGACGAGATAATGATCACGTACGGCCTGTCGGGGCAGGACATCATAAAGCAGATCCACTCCTCTTTCTTCAGCCTCAGCATAGCCGACCCCGAGAAGGTCATGCTCATGGACAAGACCGGGGAGATCGAGTTCAGGATAGTCGAGGGGAGCAACGAGAGGATACAGCTCGAGGCGCTCCTGGCCTACCTCGTGATGGTGGGCGGGGGCAAGAGGTGATTGGACATGGACAGGAAGGACATCTACGACGCGGTGTGGAAAAGGAGGTCTGTGAGGAAGTACCTCGACAGGCGTATAGAAGGCGATAAGATCGAGGCCCTCACGGAAGCCGTGCGCTCCCTCAACGGGGCCTCCGGGCTGACGATGGAGTTCGTGGAGGACAGCGACTCCTTCCACTCGATCAAGACGTTCAGGTTCAAGAACGTCCGCTCTGTGATCGTCCTCAAAGGGAAAACGGATGACCCGGACCTGTACGAGAAATGCGGGTACTACGGGGAACAGATAGTGCTGGAGGCAACATCCCTCGGGCTCGGCACCTGCTGGGTGGCCTTGACCTTCAACAAGAAGAGCAAATCTTTGAACATAGGGGCCGATGAGGAGATGGTGTGTGTGGTATCCGTGGGCTACGGCGCGGAAGCCATGGCCGAGCCGACGTCCGTGCCGGACGCACCGCACCGCAGGACCAAGAGCGTGTCAGACTTCCTCGGCGGGGGCACGGACGCCCCCGACTGGGTCAAGGCGGCGGTCAAGTCCGTCCAGTTCGCGCCCACCGCCATGAACAGCCAGAAGGCCCGGTTCCGATACGCCGGCGGCGCCCTCACGGTCGAGATCCCGCCCGGCCGCCTGAACATGGTCGACCTGGGGATATCCAAGCTCCACTTCGAGCTGGCCGCCGGGGGCAGGTTCCCCCTGGGCACGCCGAGCGAGTTCGCAAAGGACGGCTGAGGCGGGCACGACCTGCGGAAACATATCGTTAAGCCTCAGAAACCGTTCTCTGTGCCATGGGCTCGACTATGACGGTGGACGTCGCTTTCGAGGGCCTGTGCGCCGCCGTGAGGCCTATCGCGGAGAGGCACGGGGTGGAGAGGATGACGCTGTTCGGTTCCGTTGCACGGGGCGACGACACCGATGCGAGCGACTACGACTTCTGCGTCAGCCTCGGAAGGGTCGACGACCTCGTGAAGCTCTGCAGCTTCATCATCGACCTCGAATCGGCCCTCGGCAGACCGGTCGACGTCGTGAGCGAGCGGTCACTGAGCGATGACCTTGCGAAAGAGGTGTCCGCCCATGGGAGGCTCGTTTACGGGACGTGACGGGGCGGGCTTGTGACTGCCGCCGCCAGGCACCGCTGATAAATACTCCGGACCCCTTCCACAACCACTCAGGGG
>WRNL01000142.1 GCA_009776625.1 Methanomassiliicoccaceae archaeon
TGCGCCGGCCGGGAAAGGTCCCATGTGGGCCGGGATCCGGTCATAGCTCCCGCCCCCTGAACACAGCGTACCCCGCCGCGCCCGTGGCCAGCCCCCACGCCAGCATAACGCCGGACTCCCTCGCGACGCTGATGTCGCCGTTCAGGAGGCAGTCGTTTATGCAGGCGCCCGCCCTGTCGAGCATGAACCACGGGTCCACCGAGTTCTCCATCAGTATCCCGGACACGAGGAGCATGAACACCAGCAGCGTCATGAACGTCAGTATCGCGGCGGTCCCCGACTTCTTCACCAGGGAGCTTATCAGGAGGGCCACCCCCGCCGTCCCCGCCGTGTAGGCGAGCGCGAGGCACAGGGAATCCAACAGGTGGGGCGCGACGGACCCGGCCGCGGCCAGGCTCGCGGCAGCTATGAAGGCGTAGTAGGCGAGCACGAACGCGAACCCCGCGATGCAGGCGATAAAGGCCTTCCCTGCGAATATCGACCACTTCCTGAGCGGCTTCGTGAAAAGGACGAGCGCCGTCCTATCCTCGAACTCCGACACGACGGCTCCGGAGGCGAACAGCGTCGCAATCAGCAGCACCAGCAGCTGCATCGCGCTGGCGTAGGGGTACGCCAGCTGCACCGGGTCGCCGGGGAGCCCCTCGCCGGACAGGTAGGGCGAGACGGTGATGAGCGCCAGCACGAGCGCCATTATGGCCGCGAATATCGCCATCTTCTTGCCGCGGAGGTACTTCTTGAGCTCGTACTTCGCCACCACCCCGGCCTGCCGGAGGTTGTCTGGGAACTTGTCCTCGAGCACGGTATCACCTCGACTCCGCGATCAGGCTGAGGTACACCGACTCGAGGGCGTCCTCCTCGTGGAGGTCGAACACCCCTATGCCGAGGGAGCAGACCTCGTTGAAGAGCCTCAGCTGGTCGCCGTCCCCGCCTGTGAAACGCACGTCTATCGCCCCGCCCGCCGCCTCTGCGCCCTCGACGCCCGCGAGGCCGGATATGCGGGACACGGCCTCCTCCGTCGGCTCGCCGACCGTCCTCAGGCTTATCCTCCTCGCCTTGTTGGAGCCGGTGACGGCATCCATCCTGTCATGGAGCAGCAGCTCCCCCCGGTTGATCAGGGCGACGCGGTCGCAGAGGTCCGCGACCTCGTGCAGGATGTGCGAGCTCATGAGCATCGTCAGGTTCCTGGACCTGCTCCGTATGCCTTTGAGGACGTCCCTCATCTCCGCCACCCCCCTCGGGTCGAGGCCCGACGTGGGCTCGTCGAGGATGACGACGCTCGGGTCGTTCATCAGGGCTATCCCGAGGGCGACCCTCTGCTTCATCCCCTTCGAGAAGGTCCCGAGCCTCTTGTCCGCCCAGTCCGTCATCTTCACGTCGGACAGCAGGGCATCCGTCTGTGCGGATATGGACTCCCTGCTCATCCCGAAGACCTCCCCCGTGTAGGAGAACATCTCCCTCGGCGTCAGGTACAGGTAGAACTCGGGGGTCTCGACCACCGAGCCGACGCCGATCAGCGCCGTCTTGTACTCCTTGGTGACGTCAGAGCCGTTTATGAACGCGCTGCCCGAGGTCGCGTTGATGAGGTTCGTCAGTATCTTCAGGGTGGTGCTCTTCCCTGCGCCGTTCGGCCCGAGGAAGCCTGTGAAGCTGTTCTTCTCCACCTTCAGCGTCAGGTCGTCCACTGCGACGAACCTCTTGTATTCCTTCCTGAGGTCCATTATCTCGATGGGGTTGCCGCCCGTCATCGCGGCACCCCCTCATTCCAGGCATCCGCCTTTGGACATATGTGGTCTGTGAGCATTCAATCTCCTCACAGTACATATCTATCGAATAATATTTAATGTTTATCATTAAAAATTTAACATTTGAAATTATATTGTTATTGCTTGCACCTCAGCCCATGGCCGCGTTGATCGTCAGCTCGGAGATGTCTATGCAGTACTCGGCGATGCGCTTCGAGCTCCCCGCTATGAGGCTGGTGGGGGACGCGGTGTAGACGTCGACCTCCATCTTCTTGAACGTCTTCTCGATCTTCCTGACCATCTTCTCGCCCTCCTCGATGCACTGCTCGGCGAGGGCCATGTCCGTCCTCAGCCATCCCGTCACCGAGTCGTTGTACAGCTTGACGATCTCCTTCCCGATCTCCCTTATCCCCTTGTCCACGGCCTCCGCCTTCCTGTCGTCCATGAGCGTCGTCAGGTTCTTCGACAGGAGCACGGTGTGGTCGCCGATCCTCTCGAGTATCCTGCTGACGGCGATGTGGTTCGTCAGCTCGCAGAGGCTCGACCCGATCTTCTTGCATATCCACGGGTCCTTCTTGTATATGCTGTTCTGCCGGGATATCAGCCAGTGGACCCTGTCGACCTCCACGTCCCTCCTCTCCATGTCCGCGATGCGGGTGCCGTCGCCGCTGACGGCCGAGTCGAGGACGTCGTCGATCATCTTCCTCACAAGTATGCCCATCCTCTCCAGGCTCTTGCCCGGCCTGATCTCGGTGTGGTCCATCAGGTCCTTTATGAGTATGCGGTAGTTGTCCTCCTCCACCACCTCCATCCCAATCGACGTCTGGGCGAAGGAGTTCACGATGCTGACGGCGGAGTTGGAGAGGGGCTGCTCGGAGAACACCTCGATCATGCTGTGGCCGGATATGTACGCCCCGACGAGCTGCCTGTACAGGGAGTCGTCGCCCTTCATGTTGGTGGCGTTGATCTTCTTCACGTCCTTGGGGACCTCGATCTTCTTCACCGGGGACACCAGGAGGTCCCCGTTGGACTGCACCTCGACGCCGACGCTGTCGTTCTTCTTTAGACCCATCGACTCCGCCCAGTCCTTCGGGAGGGTTATCATGTAGGACTCGCCCTGCGTGACCTGTATCCTTCTCGTGTCCATGGCGGTGTATGGCGAATAATGTATTAATATCTGTTCAAATTCGTAATTCACACATCTGTTCCATACACACACATATGAGCAAATTTTACAACGAACATGTATATATTCTCCGCAGGATTCCTCGACGGCGAGGTGAAAAAACCTTGGCAAACAAGACAGTGATGATAGTCGCCGTGATAGCCGTTGTGGCGGTCTGCGCGGCGGGGGCCGTCGTCCTTCTCAACAATTCCGGCGAGAAGGACTCCGACTACACGCCGATCTCAGTGATGGGGTCGACGACGGTGGAGCCCCTTATGATGAGCTTCCAGGAAGCATACGAGAAACAGGCGAAGGTCTCGATAAGCATCAGCGCGCAAGGGTCCGGCACGGCCGCGCCCGCGATAAGGAGCGGCATAGCCGACATAGGGATGCTGTCGAGGGACCGCAACGCCAGCGAGTCCGACATGACGCCCCTGATAATCGCGGGCGACGGGGTGGTCATAATAGTGGACAAGAACGCGAACGTCTCCAACCTGACACTGGAGCAGGTGTCGAAGATATACCGCGGCGACTTCACCAACTGGAGCCAGGTCGGCGGCGCAGACCTGACCATAAGGCCGATAATAAGGGAGGACGCCTCCGGGACCAGGGAGTGCCTGGACGCGGCGATGGCCGCGAACCTGGGGATATCCGTGGCTACCCTGGCCGAGAAGTACACCAGCTACCCCATGCGGCAGTCGACGGGGGAGATGCTCACGCAGACCAACAGCGTCGCCGGCGGGATAGGGTACGTGAACCTCGGCGCGCTGTCCAACCTCGGCGCGAACGTGGTCGCGGTGTCCATAGGCGGCGTGGCGCCGTCACCGGCGGCGGTCACGAACCTGACTTACGAGATATCGAGGAACCTCCTGCTGATCACCGGCGGGACGCCCACCGGAGAGGNGAAGGCGTTCCTCGACTGGATCATGTCGCCCGCAGGGCAGGACCTCGTCGAGAAGGCCGGGTTCGTCCCGGTGGGGCCGACGGCCTGATCGGGGTGGCATGATGACGCCTGAGGACCAGCCGGCATACGAGGACAGGGCGAGGGGCGCCGAAGAGGAGGGGAGCCTGATCTCCCTGTTCAGCCCCCGGCTGGCCCTCAGGCGCATAATGCGCGAGGACAAAGCGAAACTCATTCTCTCGGCGGCGGTCGCTACGACCGCCGCCG
>WRNL01000143.1 GCA_009776625.1 Methanomassiliicoccaceae archaeon
CCCCCCCCCCCCCGCCTCACAGCGATTCGAGGAACATGCCCCTTAGCCGGTTCCTGAACATCCCTTCCTCGACCCTGCCGGCCGACACGCCCGCCGCCGGCGCGAACTCCACGCCGCCGTAGCGGACGTCCATGAGCGTCAGCGCGTCGGGCCTCGCCACGCCGAAGGACAGGTCGTCCCCGCATAGCGCGCCCCTCACCTCTTCCAGGGTCGCGTCCCCCTTCCCCACGGCCATGACGGCGGCGGCGATGCGGCGTATGAGGTTCCACAGGTAGTACCTGGCGGAGAAGTCGATGACGGCCACGCCGTCCCCCTCGCGCAGGGTGACGGCGTCCATGGTGAGCGTGGTGGGCCTCCCGTCCTGCCTGCAGAACCTTGCGAAGTCATGCTCCCCTGCGAACATCTCCGCGCAGGCCCCCATCGCGCCGACGTCCATCCCCTGGGAGGGGATGACGTACCTGTACGCCCGATTATCGGCGAACCTGGGGTTGAACCCCTCCCCGACGAGCGCGACGCCCCTGTAGAACACGTATTCCGAGACCGCGTTGAGGGCCCTGAGAAGGACCGCCGGGTCGTCGACGCCCGAGTCGAACACGGCCACGTTCCCGAGGGCGTTGACCCCCTTGTCGGTCCTGCTCGCGAGCCTCAGGCGGGGGTCCCCGCCCCCCAGGCCCGCCGCCCTTTCTAGGTCGGAGAGGACGTCCCCCGCCACGGTCCTGACGCCCGGCTGCATCTGGGAGCCGGAGAAATGCTCGCCGAGGTAGGCTATCTTCACCGCCGCTCTGATCATGACAGCAGGTTCATTATGCGGTCCATCTTCTTCTGTATCACTTCGTTCTTGCCGATGTCGTGGCGGACCCAGATCCCCTCTCCCCTGACGAACGTGAGGGCTGCCTCGCACCTGCGCTCGGCCTCCTCTATCGTCTCGGCGATGCCGACGATCCCGATGGACCTGGACGTCCCCGTGAACAGCCTCCCGTCCCTCTCGTCGACGTTCGCGTAGAATATCTCCGCGCCGCAATCGCGTATGCCCTTCTCATCGACCATTATCTCGTGCCCTGACTCGGACTCCTCGCCGTAGCCCTTGGGGACCACGTACTTGCAGACCGTGGCGAGGTTCTTGAACTTGACGGAGTCCTCCTTCAGCTTCCCCAGCGCCATGTCCTTCACGAGGTTGTGGAAGTTGCTCTCGAGTATCGGGAGGACGTTCATCGCCTCCGGGTCCCCGAACCTGGCGTTGATCTCTATGAGCTTGGGGCCGGTCCTCGTCAGCATGAACTGGCCGTACATGGGGCCGCGGTAAGGGTACCCTTCCTCGCCCAGCGCGTCGACGATCCTCTGGAGGATCTCCAGCGCCTTGTCCCTCGCCTCCGCCGGGATGAACGGGAGTAGATGGTTCGCATCCGAGTAGGACCCCATCCCCCCGGTGTTCGGGCCCACGTCGCCCTCGTACGCCCTCTTGTGGTCCTGGACGAGGGGCATGGGCAGTATGCGCTTGCCGTCGACGAAGACCATCTGGGAGAACTCCTCCCCTACGACCTTCTCCTCGATTATGACGCCGTCGTCGTCGCCCGCCCCGCTGAGCACCTCCCTCACGTACGCCATCGTCTCCTCGTGGCCGTTTATCTGCTCGCCCTGGACCTTCACGCCCTTCCCCCCTGTCAGCCCGACGGGCTTGACGACAACCTCGGTGTCGAGCGACAGGAGGTACTTCTCCGCGATCTCGGGGGTCCTGAACACTGAGTAGGCGATGTTCCCCTCGATCTCGTACTTCGTCATCAGCCGCCTCATGAACGACTTGGACGTCTCGATCATGGCCGCCCCCTTCGTGGGGGACGCGCACTTCACGCCTATGTGCTCCAGCGCATCGACCAGGCCGATGTCCAGCGGGGCCTCCGGCCCGATGAAGGCGTACCTCACGTCATGCTCTATCGCGAACTCGCAGATGTCGTCTATCAGCCTCTCGTTGATCAGCTTGCACCCCTTGGCCCTCCGGATTATTCCCGGGTTCGCGTTCTTCATTACAGAATATATCTCGGCTCCGGAACGGTACAGGGCCTCCACGGCCGCATGTTCCCGCCCCCCGCCGCCTACAGTCAGGATCCTCATTGTCTCACCTCAGAGTTCCAGCGCCGACAGTATCTCGTCTATGCCTTCCTCTGTCCTCGTGCTGCACATGTACATGGCCTTCAGCCCCCCCGTGAGCCTCCCGTAGTCATCGGCGATGACCCCCGGGTCCACGCCCACCGCGCCCGCGACGTCCATCTTGTTCAGAATGGCTATGTCGGAATGCAGGAATATGTCGTGGTGCTTCCTCACCATGTCGTCGCCCTCGGTGGTCGATATCACGACCACCCTGTACTCCGCCCCCAAGGGGAAGTCGGCGGGGCATACTAGGTTGCCGACGTTCTCGATGAACACCAAGTCGTACCCGTCCAGGTCCACCGCCTCGAGGCTCTTCCTGACCAGGCTGGCATCGAGGTGGCATTCGCGGCCGGTGTTGCAGTTGACCGCCTCCAGGCCGGACTCCCTCATCCTCCTCTGGTCGTCGTCCCCCGTGACGTCCCCAGCTATGGCGAACGCCCTGAGCCCCTTGCCCCTGGCCCTCTCGGCCAGCTTGATGATCAGGGAGGTCTTCCCGGACCCGATGGAGCCCATGAACTCTATCGCCCTCACGCCTTTCTCCTTCAGCAGGCGGTAGTTCGAGTTCGCTATCCTGTTGTTCTCTCTCAGAACATCATACTCCATCCCCACATGGACGATGTGCATGAGGGCGGGATGCGTTCTATGATAAAAACACTATCCTTGTAGGACTGTGCGCCCCGATTCCCGTGGGCTGCGTTGCTGCCTGAACGGGACGCCCTGCCATGCCTCCGCCCCCGTTCCCCTGCGACCGCTCCTAGCCCGCTGCGCCTTATGCGGAAACGGAGCCTCCATGACGCAGCCATCATCAATAAATGTTTTTTAATCGGTAGATGTTGCAAAAACACAGTATTTACCGATTAGGAAGATGATGGCCACATGGAGGTAAAAAGGGACAGGCACCTGGACAGGCCCATAGAGAGGAAACGGAACGGCTCGACAAAGGCGGTCACCGGCATCAGGCAGTTCCTTTTAGACGAGGGCGGTCTCGACCTCTGACGAGGGGGCATGGGGCTCGCCGGCAGGCGCCTCGCTGAGGGCGGGATCACATCCGGACGCCCCTTCAGGCATCGACGCGGCTCACACAAAGGAATCATGAAACACAGTTCTTATAGGCATGTTAGCATTACACAAGTGAGCAGATGAGCTATTCGATTTCTTTATCAGAGTTGCTGGAAAGCGCCGGGGCGGCGGAGGGCTGCAGGCTCTCGGTGAGCTCCAGGGGCAAGACGTACACAGGGACGCTCATGCCGCACCACGACTTCAGCGGCGGCGACGTCGTGGTCATCAAGCTGGACAGCGGGTACAACATAGGCGTGAGGGTCGACGGGGACTCCGAGGTAGAGGTGCTGGAGCGGCCCCGCCCGCCAAAGGCGAGGGCCCCCTCGGAAAGGCCCCGGGGAGGGCTGCCGAGGATCACCGTCATCGGCACGGGCGGGACGATATCCTCCAACGCCGACACCAGGACGGGCGCCCTATGCCCCGCGTTCCCCCTGTCGGAGCTGGTGGACGCCGCGCCGGAGGTCAGGGGGAGCGCGGACGTGACGGAGAGGGCGCTGTTCTCGGTGTTCTCGGAGAACATGGGCGTCCCGCACTGGCAGATGCTCGCGGAGGCGGTCGCGGAGGAGCTGAACGGCGGCGCCGACGCGGTGGTGGTCCTCCACGGCACGGACACGATGGGCTACACGGCGGCGGCCCTGTCCTTCATGCTCCAGGGCGTCCCGAGGCCGGTCGTGCTCGTCGGGGCGCAGAGGTCCCCGGACAGGCCCGCGTCCGACGCCCCCTCGAACCTCACGGCGGCCGTGAGGTTCTGCCTCAAGGGCGGGGCGGCGGGGGTGTTCGTGGTGATGCACGACACCCTAGGGGACGACTCCTTCGCCGTGCACGCCGGGACGAGGGTCAGGAAGATGCACACGTC
>WRNL01000144.1 GCA_009776625.1 Methanomassiliicoccaceae archaeon
GGGGCGGGGCACGGCTGGCCCAGGTTTAATACTCCCGAGCCGTTCCCCCCATAGGTGGAGGCGAGAGATGAGGCAGCCGCAGGTATTGCCGGTAGAGGAGCTTGTAAGGGGGCCCTACGTCACGCTGTTGTGCTATCCGTACCCTGACCGGCAGGAGGCCGAGGCACGGGCGACAGAGCTCAGGGGGATCGGTGTGGAGGCGCTGGAGATAGCGGGGGGCGTCCTGGCGGCGGGCATACCGGTGCTCGGCAAGGGCCATGACGGCGTGGTGGTGACGGCGATAGCGGGCGGGGAGCGGCTCGCGCTGAAGATACGCAGGCTCGACGGCTCCGGGCGCGGCCACTCCCACGAGGCGGCGATGCTGACGGCGGCGAACTCGGCGGGCGTCGGGCCGGCGTTCGTGGCGGCAACCCAGAACTTCCTGCTCACCCAGCTTATCGACGGCGGCACGCTGGCAGGGTGGATGGGGCGCAACAGGGCGGAGGCGGAGTACCGCAGGGCCATCGGGGACGTGCTGGAGCAGTGCTGGCGCCTCGACGAGGCAGGGATGGACCACGGCGAGCTGAGCAACGCGCCGAGGCACCTCCTCGCCGACACGGCCGGCAAGCCGTTCATCGTGGACTTCGAGGCCGCGAGCCTTCAGCGCAGGGCGTCTAACGTCACGTCAGTGTGCCAGTACCTCTTCATGGGGAACAGCTCCGCAAGGGAGCTGATATGGGATGTACTTGGGGAGAGGGACAGGCGCAGGATAACCGAGGCGTCGAGGGAGTACAAGAAAGACCGCTCCCGGAGCCGTTTCGAGGCGTTGCTGGAGTCATTCTGACAGGCTCTCAGCCCCCGCCGGAGAGTCGGAACGCGCCGACCACGGAATGCTCCGCGCCCCCTGGCGCGAGCACGCTCTTCATAAGCAGGATCTCCCCGCATTCGAATGACCCAGCGTCCATTTCCCTCTTCTCTTCGAGGAAGGCGGCGAGGCCCGCTGACGGCTCCCTCACCCTGCCGATGGTCACATGGGCCTTGAACGGTTTGCCGTCACAGCCAATGGACAGCCCCCCGAGCATCGAGTCAAGATCGGACAGTATCTCGTAGAAAGGCGGCCCGATCTCGGCGCCGACCCATACGACCCTCGGCTCTTTCCTGTTGGGGAACGCGCCCAGCCCCCTGAGGGACACTGCGAACGGGCGATGCCCTTCAAGGGACGCCATCCGAGACGACAGCGCCTCGACCTTCTTCGCCTCGACATCCCCGAGGAACCTCATGGTCAGGTGCACGTCCTTAGGAACGCTCACGCCCCGGATCCCTCTGAGCCTGTCCCTGGCCTCCTCGACAGCCGGCGTCCCCGGCACCTCGAAAGATATGAACGTCCTCATGGCCCCCATGTCGCATCAAGGCTGTAGAGGGGCGAGCCACTATTTGAACCAGAGCCGGTCGCGCATGGGGCGTCCCGTCATACCCTGCTCAGCTCGTCCTGGAACGCGGGTTGCTTGGGGTACGCCCTCTTGAGCTCGTCCCTGACGGCGTTAGCGGCGGTGTTCCCGCAGGCGCCCCTGTATTTCATTATATTCAAGCATACGTCACGGTAGGAGTCCCTGGTGCGGGCACGCCCCGCCGACTCCTTTATGTGTTTCACAAAGATCGCGCAGACGTCCTTCTTGTGCTCCGGCAGGAGGTGGGCGTAAAGCGTGACGATGGAGTCGGTTTTCGCCTTGCAATATTCCAGGATACGTGGCTTGAGCTCCTCTTTTATGAGTATGTCGAGGTAAAGGCCCACTTGGCGGCCGTGCTCCAGCCCATCAAGGATGCCCTCGAGCGCGGCAAGCCAGTCCTTGCCGTCATAGAGGGCTTTCAACCGGGGGTAGTAGTCGCGGCCCCCCTCCAGGAGCAACTCGTGCCCCAAGGCCTTCTGGGCGGGCACGTCCCCCTTTTTCTCATACACCGCATACCTGAGGTCCTTGTACCGGTTCAATAGCCCGGCGTATCTGGAGTCGACCTCTTCCCCTTCTAGGCACAGGCCCAATGCCCTGTCGTACATCTCCCTTTGCATGGCGGCCTCTATCGCGGCGAACCTGAAGTCGCTGTTGTCCAGATGCTCCTCCATGTATGACTCGGCGGCGGCGTCGCCGTCGAACCGTTTTATGATCCTGTGTTGCAGCGCCTGTAGCAGACGGTTATCGTATTCCCCGCCCCATCCCCTTACGTCTGTCCTGTACTGTCCTGAAATGGCATCCTCCAATTTGCGGCGGTTCGCCTGGATCGCACAGAGGGGCATGAGGGCGGACATGATTCCGATGCGTTTTTCCTTCCGTGAGCAATAGACCGGTTCCAGCGAATGTTCCAGGACTAGGTCGAACAGGTCCTCGTCCTGTTCATGAAGGGGGCATAGGGACAACGCCTCGCCGATCCTCTCTATGGCATCCTCAATCGTGCCTTCGACATGCCCGTCATAGTCCTCGCAATTCTCGATAAGGTCCATCATCTCCTCCAAGACGGTGATGCACAGCGAGACGGCGTCCCAAGTTTGGCCCAAGTCTATCTTCTCATCTGCCATCTCGAGGACGTCCTCTGCGCCCTCGACCGCGTACTTCTCATCCCCGAACGCCATATGCCCACGGCGTCCCGTGGTGGATTTTACCGCTTCTTGTATGACGCCCCGCGCATATCCAGTGATGTCGACCCGCCCGGAATAGCGAAGGGCGATTTCCTCTTCGATCCCGTCATACCTGTCAGCGAGCCCGAGCACAATCGATATGAGCGTTTCCCGGCTCAATGTCTCTACGATGTCCTCGATCGGCTTCGCCGCATGCGGGGCAGAGGCCGTCCCGCCGAGGGGCTTTCCTACTCGGCCCTTGTTCTTAACCGGCTTTCCTCCTGGCCCTTGTGCCTTCTCCCTGAGCGCGTAGAGCACGGCGGCACGGTGCGTACAGAATTTGCTCCATCTATGTGTGCAGCTGCAGGTCATATCCGAGATCTCCCCCTTCTCGGACAGGGAGGCCGTGACCTTGTAGTCGTCACTGCCCTCCACGACCGCCGTCCACATTTTGCCGTCGTGTTCCAGGGATCTGATGTTGCCGCCCCTGTAGTATGACAGCCCCCTTGTCAGTATCCTCTCCTCCACGCCCTCTTCGAAATTCCTCAGTTCCATTTCCTTCTCAGCTCCTTTTTAAATTCCAGATAGACAACGACGCTCGCGGCCGATTCTTCCGTGGCCATAGGGTCGCGTAGCCCCTTTCAGACCCTCCCCAGCTCGTCCTGGAACGCAGGGCGTCTGGCGTACGTCCTCTTGAGCTCGTCCCTGACCGAGTTCGCGGCGGGGCCGCCGCAGGCCTCCCTGTACGACGCGATGCATCCGCACACGTACCGGTACTCCCCGCGCCCGCTCGCGCCGGCGGCGCTCCTCCTTATGTGGGAGGCGAAGATCCTGCAGACCTCGTCTTTGTAGTCTGGGAGGAGCTGGGGGTGGAACTTGACGATCTGGGATTCATGCCCCTTGCAGTATTCCAGGAGCTGTGGTTTCAGCCCCTCCTTGACCAGGATGCCGGCGTACAGGTCCCTTTGCCCGTTGGCGAGCATCCTGCCGAGGACCCCCTGCAATACGGCGGGCCACTCCTCCTTGCTATGCAGGGCTTTCATCTTGGGGTAGTACTCCCGCTTGCCAGCCGCCAGCATGTCGAGGCCAAGCCTCCGCTCGGCATCGGCGTCCCCCATCCTGCTGCACGCCTCGTACCGGAGCTTCTTGTATTCGCTCATGTAGATACGGTTGTCCGCCTCGGCGCGCTCCCCCGCCGCGCACAGCTCCAGGGCCCTGTCGCACATGCCCCTCTGGATGGCGGACTCTATCGCGGCGATCCTGACGTACCTATTTTCAGGGTGGCCGTCCGCGTACGAGTCCGCCGCCTGGTCGCCGTCGGCCGCCCGGACGATCTCATAGCGCAGCAGCTCTACCTGGTTGTTCCCGTACTTTTGATCCCATCCCACGGGGCTCTCGACGTACCGGCTGGAGAGGTATGTTTCCATCTTGTCCCGGTTCGCTCGGACGGCGCAGAGGGGG
>WRNL01000145.1 GCA_009776625.1 Methanomassiliicoccaceae archaeon
CGGGCAGCGCCGACGCCCAGTTCGCCATGGCCCGCATAGGCATGGCGCCGGGGGCGTCTTGGAACGACGCCCGCCGGTCAGTGGCGTACCTGGAGATGGCGGCGGCGGCAGGCCACAGCGAGGCGCAGTACCAGCTGGGCATGATGTACGCCTACGGCAAGGGGGTCAAGAGGGACGCGGACAAGGCGGCGGCGAACCTGGAGGCCTCCTGCGAGCAGGGGTTCCAGCAGGCGATGGTCGACTACGCCAACATGAGGTTCGAGGGGGAGGTCATCGGATGGGACCCCGCCAAAGCGGCCGAGTGGTTCGAGAGGGCCGCCGCGTCCGGCAACGGGTACGCCCATTACGCCCTCGGGTGCATGTATGGCACCGGGAGCCACTACGACAGGGACGACGCCGAGGCCGCGAGGCACTTCGCCTTCGCGGCGGAGCTGGGCGAGGCCAACTCCCAGTACTACCTCGGCTGCTTCTACTACGACGGGAGGGGGGTGGAGAGGAGCGGGAAGGAGGCGGCGCTCTGGTTCGGGGAGGCCGCCGAGCAGGGCCACCCCGGCGCGAAGGCGTTCCTGGGCATGATGCGCGTCACCGGGTCCGGCATCGAAGAGGACCATGACGAGGGGATGAGGCTCCTGCTCGAGTCCGCCGGGGCGGGGCATGCCGAGGGGCAGTACTACCTCGGGAGGCTGTACGCGGACGGGACACACGTGGAGAGGGACGTGCCCCTCGCGAAGAGGTACCTGTCGATGGCGGCGAAACAGGGGGACCCCGACGCCATGGAGCTCCTCTCGGAGCTGAAAGCGGAAAGGGCGCGGTGAAGGGAGGTGGCACACACGGCGAAGAGGAACATTTTCCGGGACGCCGAGGCCGGGAGCCCGTATGCTGGGCTGGGCCTCGCCTACATGTACCACCGCGGGAAGAACATGGACCCCGACCCCCAGCTAGCCATGGAATGGTACGTTAGGTCAGCGGAGGCGGGGTGTTCGGTGGCGAAGTGGGAGCTGGCCAAGATATACCGCGACGGGTCGATCGCCGAGAAGGACGGCAGGATGTTCGCGTCCTACCTCAAGGCGGCGGCGGACGCCGGCGTCCCCGAGGCGAAGGTCGAGCTGGGGCTCGCGCTCATCAGGGGGGCGCACATGGAGAGGGACGAGGCGTCCGCGCTGAGGTGGATGCGCTCCGCCGCGGTTCAGGGGGACCCGATGGCGCTGTTCATGACGGGGTACATGTACGGGAGGGGCATGGGCACCCCCCGCGACGTGTCGGAGCAGGAGCAATGGTACGCGAGGGCGGGCCTGAAAGGGAACGGGGACCTGTTCTACTGGATAGGCAGGAACTTCGAGTACGGCCTGTTCAACGTGGAGACCGACCCATCCGAGGCGGGCAGATGGTACAAGATGGGGGCGGACATGGGGCACGAGAAGTGCCTGATATGCTGGCGGCGCGTCCTCTCCACCCTCGACGGGGGGAGGTCGGACTCCATCGAGGAGAGGGACGGCATCCTGATGGGCTCGGACGTCGAGAGGGAGAAGCTCGCCCGGGAGCATGCCCTCAACGCCGCCGACTACTGCTTCGAGACGGGGGACGAGGAGGGCGCGTTCGAGAACTACACCATATCCGCTGAGCTGGGGGACCCCCTGGCGATGTTCACCCTCGCGATGATGTACCACGCCGGCGTGCACGTGAAGAGGAGCGACAGGAAGGCGATGGAGCTGATGATGAAGGCGTCGGTCGCCGGCTCCGAGGACGCGCAGTTCACCATCGGGACGTTCTACGAGGAGGGCATAGGCCTGAAGAGGAACGTCGAAGAGGCCGTGAGGTACTACACCAAAGCGGCGGCGAACGGGTACCTCGCGGCGTACTACAGGCTCAGCCTGTACGTGGAGCGCCCCGAGATACACGTCAGGAACTCCGTCACGGGAGGGAGGTGACCATACGGGGTTCAAGGAGGTCATGGACGCCGCGTCCGGCGGCGACCCCCATGCGCAGAACGCGATGGGGTACATCTACTTCGAGGGGAGCGGCGTCCAGAAGGACCACGAGAAGGCCCTGATGTGGTTCAGGCTGTCCGCGAGGCAGGGCGACCCGGAGGGCCAGTGCAACTTCGGGTACATGCTGGCGCACGGCCTCGGCGCGTACCAGGACGTGGAGAAGGCGTTCAAGCTGTACACGTGCTCCGCCGAGCAGGGGTACGCTAGGGCGCAGTTCAACCTCGCGCACATGTACTCCGAGGGCCTCGGGACGGCGCAGGACTGGGGGGAGGCGCTGAGATGGTACGGGAAGGCGGCCGAGAACGGGAACCTCGCCGCACACTACAGGGTGGGCGTGATGAAGGAAGAGGGCAGGGGGATACCCCCGGACGAGTCGGAGGCGGCGAGGATATACGCCGAATGCGCCGAGGCGGGGCATCCCAAGGCGAGGTACAGGCTGGGCATGATGACGTTCGAGGGAAGGGGGGTGCGGAAGGACCCCGGCAAGGCGGCGAAGATCCTGGCTAAGGCGGCGGAGGAAGGGAGCCCGGAGGCCATGCTCCAGCTCGGGAGGATGTCCCTGAGCGGGGAGGGCATGGTGAAGAGCGAGGGCAACGCGATGAAATGGTTCAGGAAAGCCGCCGCCAGGGGCAGCGAAGAGGCGAAGGGCATCATAGGGGGCGTGTCGAAAGAAAAATGAAAACCGTCTGCAGACACGCTTACAAAATGACCAAGGGTTGAAAAGCGCGGCATACGATACTTTAGTCGGTATCAAAAAGGAGCGTATGCCACATGAGATACATAGGATTGGACGTACATAAGGATAACATAACCGCCTGCGCCATCGCGGCGGGCGGGAAGGTCATATGGAACAGGGACGGCCCCTCCGACGAGGGCTGGCTGAGGGAGATACACGAGTCGATGAAGGGGCAGGAGTACTGCGTGATGATGGAGTCGTCCACGTACTCCTACGCGGCGTACCGCTTCTTCCAGGGCATCGGCATCGAGGCCTACGTTGCGCACGCGAGGAGCCTGGAGGTCATCACCCGCTCTGACAAGAAGACGGACAAGGCCGATGCCGAGAAGATCGGCAGGCTGCTCCGCCTGTGGAAGAGGGGGGAGCTCGACGACCTTTCCATCTCCTACATACCGTCGCCGGAGCAGTGCGAGCTGAAGGACGTGTGCAGGTACAGGGAGGAGCTGTCCAGGCAGATGGGGGACGAGGTCAGGAGGATCAGGTCGCACATGGCGAGGAACTGCCAGCAGGCCCCGGAGGGGTGCGCCAACCTCTCCACGTCCAAGTCGCAGCGGCTCATCCGCGAGGCGTACCCCGGCGACTACACCCTGCTGAGGCGGCTGGACAGGTACGCGGCGCTCCTGAAGGAGAAGGCCGCCGTCACCAAGGAGATCGTGTCCAGGTTCCCCGACAGCAAGGAGGTGGACCTGCTCGCGGGGATACCCGGGATAGGCAGGCTCACCGCCGTCCAGATAATGTCCATGGTCATCGACGTGGGGAGGTTCGCGGACGCGGAGAAGATGTGCGCGTACTTCGGCATGGTGCCGAGGGTCAGGGACTCCGGGGGGAAGGAGCGCCGGGGCCGGATGACCAAGAACGGCGACAGGATGATGAGGTCGATAATGGAGAGGGTCGCCTCCTCCCACATCCGCTGCTGCGAGTCGTCGGTCACGGAGTTCTACCGCAGGAAGGAGAAGGAGATGGGGAAGAAGAAAGCGCTCACAGCGGCGTCGAGGAAGATGCTGGCGTTGATATTCGCCGTGCTGAGGGACATGCGCCCCTTCACGGCATGAGCCCGCGCCGGGCTCTCTGAAGCCCGATGCCGACGCGCCGCTGTGAGGGGACAAGGGCCGGGACGATGACGCGGCTTTTTTTTACGGCTCCGTCCGTCTGCCAAAATTGCGGGAACGTCCGAAGGCCCAAGCCCGGGAAGTCATAATGCGGGTCATGCCGCCTAAGGAAATTGAGATAGTCCATAGGCAGCGGCGAGCGGGCACGGGGGTCCTCCAGCGGAGGCTATGCCCCCCCCCCCCCCCC
>WRNL01000146.1 GCA_009776625.1 Methanomassiliicoccaceae archaeon
CAGAATGACACCAGAATGACACCAGAATGACACCAGAATGACACCAGAATGACACCAGAATGACACCAGAATGACACCAGAATGACACCAGAAATGACACCATAAATGAACCAAACAATTATGCATAACTCTGACAAAGGGACGATGTCGTACTTCACTTCTTGCGTCCCCTCTTGGAGAACTCCCCCCCTTTTTTTTGCGGACGCAAGCGGAATGCCGGTCGCGAACCAATGATGTCTCACATGTTCCACAGACCTGGGCAAACGATTTACCCTTTCACGCACATCCACACCCTATGAGGCGTCCCGCAGTGGCAGGCAGGTTCTATCCGGCGGACAGGGCCGGGCTCATGGCGAGCATAGAGGGCTGTTTCGCCCACCCCCTCGGCCCCGGGCCGCCAGGGCACGCCAGCGGCGACAGATCCATATCCGCCGCCATAGCCCCCCATGCCGGGTACATGGCGTCGGGCATGAACGCCGCCCACGTCTACAAGAGGATAGCGGAGGACGGGCTGCCAGAGGCTTACGTGATCATCGGGCCCGACCACACCGGCGTGCCGTTCCGGGCCGTCATGTGCGACGAGCCCTTCCTCACGCCGCTGGGGCCCTGCGGGATACATGAGGGGATAGCCTCCAGGCTGAAGGAGGCCGTCCCATGCAGCTGCGAGGCCCACAGGCGCGAGCACTCCATCGAGGTGCAGGTGCCTTTCCTGCAGTACATCGACAGCGACCCTATGATCGTGCCGGTCATCATGGGCGACCAGAGCAGGGAGGCCGCCGCCAGGCTGGCGGCGGCGATAAGGGAGGCGTGCAGGGGGGTGGACGCGATCATCATAGCGTCCAGCGACATGGCGCACTACATCCCGAAGAAGGACGCCGAGAGGCTGAACCTGGCGGTTCTGGGCAGGGTGGCGGAGATGGACGTCGAAGGGATGTATTCGGCGATCGAGAGGGACAGGGTCTCGGTCTGCGGGTACGGCCCGATGGCCGCCGCCATCCTCGGGTCGGGGGCGTCGAGGGCGGAGGTGCTCAAGTACTCCGACTCGTGGGACTCGCTCAGGCACGACATCTCGTCGGTCGTCGGGTACGGCTCCGTTGTTATGTACAACACAGTTCAAAAAGAGTGATTTTAAATATTAGGTAGTTAGTTTTTGTTGTTGTCAGTATGTCAGAAATAATTGGAATGCCCGTCTTATCAGATGCTAACAACAGCACCAGAATAAAAGAGACGATCGCTTGGGTCGAAAGCGAGTACGGATATCACCTCCCGGACGGACGGACAAGGATAAGACGGGAGAAAGAGGTGGACATCGCCGAGTTCATATCAAGCAACGATGCGCCGTTCCTATCGATAATGTCATCATGCGCGGACACGTCATTGTCCGAATGGAGGGACATTATATTCGACGATTCCTCAGTTTGCAATCTGTTCATATGCACCGATGACCGTAAACTGCACTTTTTCAGGGTGAACGCGATCAACGGCTCCATCGAACAGTGCAACAGCATCCCCTTTTACAAGAGAAACGGCAGGTGGACACAGCCGACCGGCCATGCAAGCGGGGCAGACATCACAGAGAAATTCGAAGGGGTGTTCTTCGAGGCCCAGAGTTTCATCAGGGACACGGACGGGCTGCACCCGGACGAGGCGTTGGACGAGCTATGCAAGCTGATATTCGCAAAGATCTACGATGAAAAAAACAAAACAGGGATATTCTGCCCGAACAACCATGGGAACATCGAGGAATACTCGGCATCGATCAGGAAACTATACCGCGATGCGAGCCAGAATGATGAAAACAGGCAGCCAAAAGCCAAACACCAGAATCCAAAAGGCGCCTTCAGCAACCCCATAAGACTATCCTCGGTCGCGTTGTCGGAGGTGTCCATTCTTTTCGAGAGGTTCTCATTCACGGGCTCGGACATGGACATAAAGGCCAGGGCGTTCCAGAGCGCCTACCTGCCGGCGGCGCGGTCGGGCATGGGCCAGTTCTTTACTCCGATAGAGGTGATAAGATTCATCGTCGCGGCCATAGACCCCCGCCCAGGCGAGAGGATACTCGACCCGTTCTGTGGCTCAGCTCATTTCTTGACAGAGGCGACCGATCATATCTCAAGGACAAAAACCGTCGGGGGAGGAGAGGAGGGGCAACTCCCCGGCGATGTGCGCGGCATCGAGAAAAGCGAGAGGATGGTGCGCATAGGCATGACCGACATGCTTCTGCACGGCAACGAGCGCCCGCACATACACTATGGCGACGCGCTGCTGCCCTTTTCCAGCTATCTGGACCTGAGCCCCGACGGGTTCGACGTCGTGATGACCAACCCCCCCTTCGGGTCGACCCTGACAAAGGAGTCCTCGCAGTACCTCGGGAAGTTCGACCTGTTCCAGAGCGGCAGGAAAACGGCCCTGGAGGTGCTGGGGCTGGAAAGGTCGGTGCAGTTCCTACGCGACGGCGGCAGGCTGGGGATCGTGCTGCCGGACAGCGTCCTTGTGAACAGGTCCAACCAGCACGTGAGGGACTGGATAATGGACAACACGAAGGTTAGGGGGATCATAGGGCTGCCCTCGGAAACGTTCGCCCCCTTCGGCGCGAACATCAAGACGAGCGTGCTGCTCTGCACTAAGAGCAGGCGCAGGGAGAGGTACGACGTGTTCACCGCCAGGATGGAGAACATAGGGTACGAGGCGTCGGGCAAACAGAAGCCAGGCTCCGATGCGTCAGATGTGCTGTCGGGGTTCAGGGCGTTCATAGGGCGGGAGGGGTGGCAATGATCTCGGCGGTCATCGGGAGCGAGGCGCTGAGGGAGGGCGGCGTATGGTCCCCTGAGTTCTTCATATGCCTCGGCGGCGACAAGCCGGACTATGCGTACCCCATGGTGAGCCTGAGGGAGCTGGTCAGGGAGCGCCGGGAGATCGTCGACCCGCAGTCCACCGACGCGTTCGGCAAGGACTACCTCGGGCTGGAGAACATAGAGCCGGGCACGAGGGCCCTAATGGGCGACCTGAGACCTAGCGCGGATGTCAAGTCGTCGGCGAAGAGGTTCATGCGGGGCGACATACTGTACGGGAGGCTCAGGCCCGCGCTGAACAAGCTGTACCTGGTGGAAGGGATGGACGAGGGGGTCTGCTCGACGGAGATCTTCGTCCTGGTCCCCGACACGGGCGTCGTCGACCCGGTGTTCTTGTCCGAGCTGCTGATATCCGTGCCGGTGAACGAAGAGATAGTGAGCCTGGTGAGGGGCGCGTCGCTGCCGCGCATCGATTTGAACGACTTCTTGGACATGACCCTGCCCATCCCTCCGATCTCCGTTCAAAAAGAGATAGCTAGCTACACGGAAACGAGGAGGAGGGAGTACCGGGAGGCGAAAGAGAGGGCCGACAGGATACCCGACGACATAAGGCGGAACCTGTTGAGGATGATCACGCGCGGTTAAGCCATCGTCCGCATCCGATCCATGTAGTCAGGCATCCTTCGAACCATCTCCTGCACCGCCCCTTTGCCGCCCTCGCAGCCGATGCCGTAGCCCTCGGCGACCTCTTTCCATTCCTTCAGGCTGAAGTGGTTTTTCTCCACCGCCGGGTAGTTGCGGTGGATGAACGATATATATTCGTCGGCGACGGGGTCGGACCGCCTTATGTCCCTGAGGACGCGCCTGGCGGCGGGGCCGTCGGTCCTCAACATCCTGACCATGCCTCCGAAATTGGCAGAATAGCTTACTTTTTCCGAGACCCTCGCGGCAGACGGGCCGGTCATCCTCTCCCTCTTGCCTGCGGCGTTCAACGGCTCGCCGATATGCAGGCATCCCGCCTCGCAGCCGTCGGGGCAGCCGCCCCCCATGATGAACGACCCGCCTCTGACC
>WRNL01000147.1 GCA_009776625.1 Methanomassiliicoccaceae archaeon
CGGCAACCGCCTCAACGTCAACGCGGACACGATGGCCGCCGGCATAGCGGCGGGCATCGGCTGCGACGAGATGATAATGATAACGGACGTCCCCGGGGTGCTCCTGGACGTGGGCGACCCGTCCTCGCTTGTCGGCAGGCTGACCCTCGCGGAGGCGGACGCCCTGATATCCCAGGGCATCATATCCGGGGGCATGGTCCCCAAGGTGGATGCCTGCCGCGCCGCCCTGGAGGCGGGCGCGGGGGCGGTCCGCATGGTGGACGGCAGGGGGGCCGGCGGCATGCTGGCCGGGCTGACTGGGGGCATGCCGCACGGCACCGTGATAACGAGGTGATGAAGATGGATCTCAAAAAGATAAAGGAAACGGGCGCAGAGTACCTGTTCCAGAACTACGGGCGCGCGGAGCTGGCGTTCACCCACGGGAAGGGGGCGTACCTGTACGACGCCGAAGGGCGGGAGTACCTCGACCTGGTGGCTGGGATAGCCGTCAACTCCATAGGCCACTCGCACCCACGGTGGGTCGAGGCTATGCGGGACCAGGTGTCGAAGCTGGCCCACGTGTCCAACCTGTACCACGTCGGGGAGCAGGCGGAGCTGGCGGAGAAGGTGGCGGCCATAGCCCCCGGCGGGCTCAAGCGCTCGCTGTTCGTCAACAGCGGCGCAGAGGCCAACGAGGGGGCGATGAAGCTCGCCGTCCGCTACACGGGCCGCGGCAAGATAATGTCCGCCCTCAACGGGTTCCACGGGCGCACGTCGGCGTCCCTGGGCGCCACGGGCCAGACGAAGTACCAGGAGACCTTCGAGCCGCTCATAAGCGGGGCGTACCGCTACTACGGCTTCGGGGACATCGAGTCGGTCAAAGGGATGATTGGCAAGGACACCGCCGCCGTCATGGTGGAGCCCATCCAAGGGGAGGGCGGCGTAGTCACCGCCAGCGCGGACTTCTTCAAGGGCGTCCGCGACCTCTGCACCGACAACGGGGCGCTGATGGTGGCGGACGAGGTCCAGACCGGGGTCGGGCGCACCGGCAGGTGGTTCGGCATGGACCTCCACGGCGTCGTCCCGGACGTGATGACGCTGGCGAAGGGCCTCGGCGGAGGGGCGCCCATCGGGGCGGTCGTGACCACGGACGAGATCTCCAAGGTGATGACCCCCGGCAGCCACGGGACCACCTTCGGGGGGAACCCCCTCGTCACAAGGTCGGCGAGCGTCGTGATAGACGTGATCCGCGAAGAGGGCCTGGTCGGGAACGCGGACGGCCTCGGCAGGGAATGGATGGCCGAGCTGGGGGCCATCCGCTCCGACAAAGTGAGGGACGTCCGCGGGAGCGGGCTCATGATCGGCGTGGAGCTCGACTCGGAGGCCACCGCCGCCGCCGTCAAGGGGGCCATGCTGGACAAGGGGATACTGGTCAACGTCTGCCACGGCAACGTGCTGCGCCTGATCCCGCCCCTGATCATCAGCCGGGGGCAGAAGGACGCGTTCATGTCAGCTTTCAAGGACGTTATCTGAAATCGGACACGGGCGCATCCTTTTCCAAATTTTTTTTACACAAAATGTTCAAAATAGGACATAAATACTTGGAGGGCGATGCGGCATCATGTCCAACGGCATCTCTAAGGAAAGCCTCGCGGAGAGGACCAGGGCGTACATCGACGCGCACCCCAGCATAAAGGACTGCGCGGCCAAGGGGCTGATCAACTACTCGTCGCTGGCGAGGATGATAATGAAGGACCTGGGCGTCTCCAACGAGGAGGCGGTGATGATAGCGTGCCGCCGCTACGCCGGGAGGCTCAACACCACCAGCGACCATGAGCTGAGCATACTGAGGATACTGAGGGACAGCAGGCTCGAGATGAGGACGAAGACCTGCATAGTCACGGCAAAGAACGACTGGACCGTCCTGCACAAGATGGACAACCTGTTCAAGGACCTCTGGAACGAGAATTCCATAATGCAGTGCGTCCAGTCGGCGTCCGCGGTCACCATAATCGCGGACAGCCTGCTGAAGGAGAGGATAGTGGACACCGTGGGCAGGTTCAACATCATCAAGATCAGGGAGAACCTGGTGGAGATAGCCGTGAAGTCCCCCGAGAGGATAGTCGACACCAGCGGGGTCATAGCATACCTGATAACCAACCTCTCCGACGCGGGCATAAACATAGAGGAGACGGTCAGCTGCCACACCGACACGATCTTCATAGTGGGGGAGAAGGACATGATAAACGCCTACACCGTGCTGTCCAAGTGCATACACTCGGCGGAGTCGCTGGTGAAGGACTGACGGGCGGGGCGGCCGTACCGAGAGGTTCCAAAGAGGGATGCTCATGGGAGGCACATGGGACGAGGGGGCCGTCAGGGCGCTGCTGGGCGCGGCGCCCTTCGGGCTCAGGTGCGACGAGGGCCACATGGCGTCGTACAGGGCGGCCTTCACCCACGACAGCCACTCCAACGAGCTGATGCCTGGCGGCAGGAAGAGGGGCGACGTGCCGTACGAGCGCCTGGAGTTCGTGGGCGATGCCGTCATAGACCTGGTGGTCTCCGACCACCTGTACCGCTCCCCGATGGACTACGACGAAGGGGGCATGACGGAAGAAAGGAAAAAGTACGCCGGGGACGAAGAGATGGCGGAACGCCTGGAAAGGAAAGGGATAGACCTGTTCCCCCTATGCGTCCACAGCCGCGGCCTCGAGGTCAGCGAGAAGAACAGGCGCGTCATCGCCGCCTCTGTGTTCGAGGCCATTGTCGGGGCCGCGTACTTCAACGAAGGGTATGCGAAAGCGAGAGAGATCGTCGAGGGGGCCCTGATAAGGTGAGTCCCATGGAAAGGCTCAGAAGCCCAGAGGGCGGCGGGGCGGCGGGGCGGCGGGGGATGCGGACGAGAAGGATCTTCTTTGACAGGGGGAGCGAGTGCCTGCGGCCGCTGTCGGCGCTGATAGACAGGCAGGGCCGCAGGGCGCTGGTAATGTGGGCGCTCGAGTACGCCGACGAGCTGGTGGAGAGGTTCGGGGCGAGGTATCCCCACGAGCGCAGGCTCCGGGAGGCCGTCGAGGCTAGCAGGTCGTGGGCGTGCGGCGAGGCCAAGATGCCGGTCGCCAGGGAAGCGATCCTCGCCGCGCACGCCGCAGCCGCCGAGGTGTCCGGCGACATCGCCTATTGTTCCGTCGCGCACGCCGTCGGGCAGTGCTGCTCCGTGGTGCATGCGAGGGGGCACGCCCTCGGCGGGCCCATGTACGCCCTCACGGCCATAGCGCACGAGACGGGCGCAGAGGGGGCATAGGAGGCGGTCGAGAGGGAGTGCGACAGGCTGTGCGGGCGGCTTCTGTACTGGGAGGAGAACGCCGACGCCGTTCAGACGACATGGGCGGGGTTCCTGTCGAGGGATGGCGGTCCCCGCAGAGAGAGTTGAACCATGCGTAGGGATGTAACGCATTGACAATGCCCAACTTCAGATGCTCTGCATTGGGGAACAGGCATGTGAGGGTCATGTCCATAAAAGGATTACTGTAAATGTCAGTATTATGTTACTGTAAATTACAGTATCATGTTACTGTAAATGACAGTATCATGTTACTGTAAATGACAGTATCATGTTACTGTAAATGACAGTATTAATTAATGAAAAGCCCACGGGGGGCCATGGGCGACGAATACATGAAAAGGGTGATCGATGGATATCCAAGCGACCGCCTGAGGTCGTCCGGCTACGCTTACGAGCGCGAGGACGGGGTCCTGGTGGTGCCCATAGGCTGTCTAAGCCTAAATCTTCGGATTATGTAACTACACGGCTGTATTCTTATCCGTGTGAGGCTTTTCTTTAAATAGTGTATATAAAGGGTATTTAAACGAAATGCTTAAA
>WRNL01000148.1 GCA_009776625.1 Methanomassiliicoccaceae archaeon
CGCCNTGGGAAAGCGGGGGAATGCGCGAAAAAGCGTGCGGTCAGGCGTTTTCCGACTGCTTCACGCCTGACTGTATAGTATTATGCCTTGGGAATTCCTTAGTGTAAGGCAGGGGAGGGCCTGAATGCGATTAACACAGAGAAAACATGGAGGAACCTCATTCCCGTTTGTACCTCAGCAGCGCCTTGCCCGAGCCGTGCCGCCTGGACACCACTGGGACGCCCCTTGGCGTCCTTCGTTGATACCTGCAGGGAGGCGGACCGAGGGCTAAGGGGGGGCGTTAATCCAACCCATTTTTCTGGACAGCCCCGAGGTCGCTCTATGAGGGAGAACGTACCTAAGCCACATGCCCATAAGTTGTTATAAGACATCCTTCATCTAATCTCCATCACGGATGTGCAAATAGTGCAATAATTGTGCAAATTGTGCAATTATTGTGCAATTATTTTGAGGTCACAAGCTGATAGTATGAGCCTGCACCCTTTACATCGCTGTTTTTAAAGATAAGCCTGTGTTCGAGATCCTTGAGGTCGGAACTAGCGGTGTTTCTAGAACAGGCGTTTATTTCCTGATAGTCTTTGTTTGTTATCCGCCCTTTCTCTTTCACATGAAGCACGGCTTTGATCTGCCGTTGGTTCAGCCCGAGCTTTGCCAATTGTTCTTCAGTGTGCTTGTTCTTGTAAAGGGTCACGATAAAACCCCCCTCCCTCTCTTCGAACGATGGCTCAGGGAGCCCGGCCGCTAGGCAGGAGTCAATGATCTTCATGATGCCGCTGCCCCATGCGTCGATGAGGCTGCCGAGGAAGCACGCCGTTGCGAGCGTGGGGTTTCGCGGGTGGGACGAATGGGATTCCTTCAGCTGAGACAGCGGTATGGCCTCGGGTAGCCTCCCCTCGTTCCACAGGGTCAGCTTATCGTCGTACACGCGGAGCTGTGTGGGCGCGCCCATGTAGTTCCTGTGGATCAGGCTGTTAAGTATCATTTCGCGGAGCGCCTCTAGGGGGTACTCGAGGGTCTCGATCCGGTTCATCCCTTGGAATGATATGTGCCTTATCAGGAAATGATGGTTCAGCTGGCGCAGGACGGCATCCAAAATGGAAATGATGTTCCCGTACTCTGTTTCCTGGAACCGTATGGTGAAGTGGTCGTCGTCGAACTTCCCTATCTTCACGAACGTACTAGGGTAGAAATACCCCGGATCCTTTCCGAACAGGATTATCGCGGCACGTTTCAACCCCCCGTTCTTCGTCAGATGGAGTTTATCGAGCAGCTCCCCTGTGGAAAGCCCAGACGTGTCCGGTATGCGCCCCGCCTTTTCCGCGTTGCGTATGAACGCCCTGACGGTTCCCTCGTCGATGTCGTCGAGGGTCGCATCCGGTTCCACCACGTCGTCCCAAGTGTTGCCGCTACGCCTGAGCATGAACTCGTTCAGGGCGGCCCCCGTCAACTCCTCTTTCACGCTCCCGCTCCTGTGGTAGTACCTCCCGCGGAGGGAGATGGGGGTGGAGTACGGCTGGACGACGATCTCTATGTACTTCTCCCCCTCCTCCTCAAGGAGGTTCACTTCGGCGGTGATCCCCAGGGCGCTCTTGATCTTGTTCGGGATCCCGTCCATGAGCTCCACATAGTCATCCAGGCCGACGACGCGCCCTTTGTCGTCTTTGCCGACGTATATGCGGCCGCCCTGCCCGTTGGCGAAGCCGCACACCCATTTCAGCCAGTCGTCATGCCGTGACGATTTGTACTCCACGTTCTGATCTTCGGGCATAGTTCCCCGTACTTTGTTCAAGAAGATATACCTTATCTGCCACCTATAGCTGTCCGATCACTCCCTCCCAAGGTTCCCTCGCTGAAGGGGCAGTGCGTGATCATTCCCGTTTGTACCTCAGCAGCGCCCCCATCCCCCCGAGCGCGGCGAGCGCCTTGCCCGAGTCGTGCTGCCCGGACACCACCATGACGCCCCCCTGCCTCGACTCCACCTCCCTTATGACGTCGTCCATGTCCTGCGCCCTCAGAAGCGAGTCCAGTATCAGCAGGGTCTCCACCGCCCCGTCCTCCGCCGCGCTGGCTATCTCCTTCGGGCCGTAGGCGGCGAGGCCGTCCCTCCCGATCTCGGACATCAGCCTCTCCACCGCCTCCATCTCGGCCCCCACCGAGGACTCCCTGAGCACCGCCGCGCCCATCCCGGTCTTCATCAGCTCGTTGACCCCGGCCATCCCGGACTGGCCCGTGTGGTGCAGGTGCACCCCTTTGTACCCCTCCTTCCGGAGGCTCTCGGCGAGGGACTCCTTCTCGAAGCCGGGGCCCAGTAGGACTATGGGCATACCCTCGGCGGCGAGAGGCGCGACCTTCTCGATTATCTCCCGGTGGTAGGAGTCCTCCCTATGCCTCTCCTCGTACTGTTTCCCAGGCCTCATCGACCTGACCGAGGCCACCTCCTTCAGCCCGAACTGCCTGAGCACGGCTATGACGGCGTCGTCCTGATCCAGGGACACGAACAGTATCCTAGGCCTCCTGGACTCCCTGACCGCCCTCTCCAGCCTGTCGACCTGAGAGGCCCTCCACCTATCTTTCGTTATGGCGAGGCCCTCCCCCGCCTCGAACACCAGGGTGTGGTGCTGGCCGATGTCCTGGGGCCCCTCCTCGATCGTCCCGAGGACCCTAAGCCTGACGTCCTCCTCCGAGAACTCTATCTTCTCCGCCCTCACGCCGAGGGTCATCCTCTTCTTCTCCGCCCGCTCCGCCCTCAGCTTGTCCGCCGCCTTCTCCTCCCTCCTGGTGGTGGACGCGGTGACCAGGTCCCCCCCCTCGAGGACGTTGAAAAGATGCCAGATGTCCTCATCGGCCTCCAGCATGATGCTGATGCTCCCTGCGCCGGCGTCCCGCCCGAGGATCCTCATGGGCATCCCGATGGGTTCCGCCCTTATCCCTGTTTCGTTCAAAACCAGGCCGTTTGTCTTGTATCGGACACGGTGCGGCCGGGGCTGTCGAGGCCGCCCCCAAGATATTAAATACGGTCGCTGACACTGGTTTTCCTCCGATGTCGAGCAGTTATCTGGTCCTCGAGGACGGGAGCGTCCTCGAGGGTGAGCCCTTCGGGCACAGGGGGCCGGCGGAGGGGGAGGTGGTTTTCTCCACCTGCATGTCCGGCTACCAGGAGAGCCTCGCGGACCCAGCGTCCGGGGGCCAGGTCATAGTCATGACGTACCCGCTGGTGGGCAACTACGGGGTGAGCGGCGAGTTCTTCAGCACGAGGTCCCTGCGGGCGAGGGGGCTGGTCGTGCGCGAGTACTGCAAGGAGCCTTCCCCCATGTACGGCGGCAGGACGCTGGACGAGCTGCTCAGGCGCGACGGGGTCCCGGGGATATCGGGGATAGACACGAGGGACCTCGCAATAAGGATAAGGTCGGCGGGGACGCTCAGGGGCGCCCTCACCGAGGACGAGGGCGGCATAGACGGCCTGGCGAAGAGGCTCAGGCTCTCCCCCTTCCCCCACGAGCGCGACCTTGCGGGGGAGGCGTCCTGCAAGCGCATCTCGACGCACGGCTCCGGGAAGGGCGTGCGCATGGGCGTCCTGGACCTCGGCGACGGGGAAGGGGCCATGAGGGCGCTGTCAAGGGACTTCGACGTCACCGTGTTCCCCCACGACACGCCGGCGGACGTGATATCCGCCCATAAGGTGAAAGGGCTCGTCGTGTCCGACGGTCCCGGCGACCCGTCGCACCC
>WRNL01000149.1 GCA_009776625.1 Methanomassiliicoccaceae archaeon
TCGTTATAATGAAGGCCCACGGCTCCATCGGCGAGATACACGATGAGATCGACAGGCTCGGCGGCGCCGACGCGGTGGTCGTCAGCAACGTCGGCCTCGCTGACCAGTACATAGGGCCCCTGGACAAGGACAGGGGCTACGGTTACTTCACCACTGTGATAGTGAAGAAACGCAAGGGGGGAGGGCGGTGACGCCTTCGGCGGCGGCCTTCCAGCGGGGGTGGCGCCTTGCCAGGTAAGCTTTACGTGGTAGGCTTCGGGCCCGGGAGCAAGGGGGACATGACGCTAAGGGCGGCGAGCGCGGTGGAGGGCGCCGACCTGGTGGTGGGGTACACGGCGTACATAGACATCCTCAAAGAGTACTTCCCCGACAAGACGTACAAGGCGACCGGCATGATGAGAGAGGTCGAGCGGTGCAGAGCCGCCATCGAGGAGGCAGAGAAGGGGCAGACCGTCGCGATGGTCAGCAGCGGCGACTCGGGGATATACGGCATGGCGGGGATAATCTACCAGCTGGCGGACGAGATGGGCTCCGACATAGAGATAGAGACTGTGCCGGGTGTGACAGCGGCGTCGTCCGCCGCCTCCATCCTGGGCGCGCCCCTGATGCACGACACGGCGATAATAAGCCTATCCGACCTCATGACTCCGATAGACCTGATAATGAGGCGCATAGACCGTGCCGCCGAGGGGGACATGGTGATAGCGCTGTACAACCCCAGGAGCAAGAAGCGTACGGGCCACCTGCCCCAAGCGGTGGAGGCCATAGGCAGGCACCGCCCGCCGGGGACGCCTGTCGGCATCGTGAGGAACGCCGGCAGGAAGGACGAGAGCAAGAGGCTTACCGATCTAGGCTCGATCGACTACGACGAGGTGGACATGTTCTCCATAGTCATAGTCGGCAACAGCCAGACGTACATCTCCAACGGGAGGATGATCACCCCGAGGGGGTACGAGATATGAGGTGTTACACATGATTGAGGAGAGAAGGGGGGCGGCAGGGGAAACGTGCGTGCTGCTGATAGGGCACGGGTCCCGCCTGCCCCACAACAAGGAGATGGTGGACATGCATGCGGGCATGCTGAGGGGCAAGGGATACAGGGTGCACACCGCGTACAACGAGATGACGGAGCCGTCGATAGAGGACGCCATGGCGTCCATCGTAGGAGGCGGGGCGGAGGAGGTGGTGGCGCTACCCCTCTTCGTGGCGTCGGGCAGACATACCACCCAGGACATACCCATGAAGCTCGGGATACCGGAGGGGTACGGGAGCTTCGTGTCGTCGAAGTACGGCAGGGACGTCATGGTCCATTACAAGGGCCCCTTCGGCGACGACCCTGGCGTCACGCAGGTCCTGCTGCAGAAGCTGGCGGCGGCGGGCGTCTCCGACGGCACGGGGGTGCTGATCGTCGCCCACGGGTCGCCGATGGGGCACAACGAGGCCCTCGTGAACAGGACCGCCGACCGCCTGGCGGACGCCGGCATCAGGAACGTCTATGTCGGCTTCAACGAGTACAACGAGCCGACAATAGAGGAATCCTACGAGAAGATGACGGCGGCAGGGTTCGACAGGGTCATCGTGCTCCCGATGTTCCTCGCCTCCGGCGCCCACATCGCCGAGGAGATACCAGAGAAGCTGGGGATACCCCCCGGCGCCAACGGGGGGGTCGTGGAGAGGGGGGGCAGGAGGATCGAGGTCGTCTACGCAGAGCCCCTCGGGCTCAACCCTGGCATGAACGACATACTGGTCAAGAAGATCGGCGGCGTAGGCCCGCCGCAGCTGTGACGAGGCGCTCGGATGCTGGACAGGTACAATTCGCCCCTGGACCCGTCCTCCTCCGGGAGCAGGCCCTTCAACGCAGGGCTGGACTCCGAGGGCAGGGGGGACGCGGAGGGTGCCGAGCGCCATTACAGGTCGGCCGTCGACGAAGGTTGCGTGGAGGCGATGGTCAACCTCGGAACCCTGCTGTCCAGCGGCGGCGGCTCCCAGAAGGAGGAGGCCGCGTCGCTGTTCAGGTGTGCGGCGGGGCTCGGTGACCCTTCGGGCATGAGGAACACGGGCTATGTGAACGCGGTGGGCATCGGGGTCCCCGTGGACAAAGGGGAGGCCGTCAGGTGGTACAGGATGGCCGCCGAAAGGGGCAACGTGAAGGCCCAATGCAACCTTGCGATACTGTACAGGGGGGGCAAGGGGGTCCCGCAGAGCTACGAGGAGGCCCTGAGATGGAGCCTCATGTCGGCGGAGGCGGGGTATTTCAGGGCGCAGGCGAACCTCGCGCAACTGTACATGAACGGCCAGGGCACAGAGAAGGACATGTCGAAGGCACTCTACTGGTACGAGAGGGCCGCAGAGAACGGCTCGCCGAGGGGGATGTACAACGTCGCTCTGATGTGCCTCGACGGGCTCGGCACGCCTCCCGACAGGGAGAGGGCGAGAGGACTGCTGGCCACCGCCGCCGGCAAGGGGTACGCGAAAGCGATGTACGTACTCGGCGACATGCTGCTCTCAGAGGGGAGGGAGGGCGAGGCATTCGACCTCTTCAGAGGCGGCGCGGCGAAGGGGGAGCAGCGGTGCATAGACGCCCTCGTGTCCGCAGGGCGGCCGGTGCCGGAGTACACAGGCTGGAAGAGGAAGTGACCGTCGGGGTCATTCCGTTTTGAACCTTTCCTTCACAGCGGCGATCATGCACTCGAAGGTCGCTTTTTCGGGGATGACGTCGACCCTTACTCCGAGAGAGATCAGCATGTCTATCGTGGGTTTGCCTATGGCGGCCACCTTCGCCCCGCCGAGCATGGCGACGGCGTCGATACCCATGCTTTCGGCGGCCTCCACGAAGGACTGTGCCGATAAGGGGCTTGTGAAGGCGAACACGTCGATCCTCCCCTCGCGCCCCGCTTCCAATATGCCCTCCAGGCGCTTCGGGTCCGCGGGCGTAAGGCTGTAAACTGCGAAGTCTGTCACCTCCGCGCCCATTGCCGCAAGGCCCCGGTCGAGGGCACGGGAGCCGCGGTCGGACCTCAGGAGCACCACCCTCTTGCCCTTCACGGAGCCGCTCAGGCATTCGACTATCCCTTCTGAGCTGTACACATCGGGCATCGTGTCCGTCGCCACGCCCAGGCGTTCCAGCGCCTCGGCTGTCCCCGGCCCGATCGAGACGATGAACGCGCCGGAAACGGATTCCTTGAACAATGGGGACCTGCCGCATTCCTCAGCCGCCGTCGCCGACGTGAACACGATGATGTCGCCGCGTTCCACCGTCCTTAGCAACAGTTCAAGCTCCGAGACGTCGCAAGGAGCTATCTCGAGGGACGGCGCCGCCATGACCGTGAACCCCTCGGACTCGGCGAGAGCCACGGACTCCCGCAGCCTCCTCTCCGGCCTTGTGAACGCTATTAAGGTCAATCGAGGTCCCCCAGGACGCCCCGCTCCTTCACGACGTCCCCTATGACTATTATCCCGGGAGCCTTCATTCCCTTCTCCGCGATCATCGACGTCAGGTTGCCGAGGGTGGACGTCTCGGCCCTTTGCCGTCCATCCTCTCTGACGATGACGGCTGCCGGGGTCCGCGGGTCCATCCCGCCGTCCGTCAGGCCCTTCGATATCTGTTCCGAGTTGCCGATGCCCATGAGCACAACGACCGTCCCGCCGAGGGGCGCGAGCCTCTCCCAGTCCATCCTGTCGCCGTCGCGGTCGGACCTCTCGTGGCCGGTG
>WRNL01000150.1 GCA_009776625.1 Methanomassiliicoccaceae archaeon
CCTCCCCCCGGTCCACCAGCACGATGCCCTCCTCTCTCAGGAGGCGGTCGTCGAACCCCGAGACCGAGAACAGCCCGAACACGACGTCGTACCCCTCCAGCTCCCTCAGCGTGGCGCACTTGCCCCTGAGCCCGCGCAGGACATGATGGCTGACCGGCGTGTTCCTGTGGTATTTGCATTCGGCGACGAACGCTTTCTTCTCCGCTGTGTTCAAGGCCACGACGTCTATCTCCGTGTTCTTGTCCCAATAGCTCCCGACTTTTATCGGGACGAACCCGATCTGCCCCCCCATGCCGCGCACCGAGTCCCTGCACACCGACTCGAACACGAACGACACGTGGTCCTCGACGAAGCGCCGGTCGTACTCGGACATGGCCCACCCGGAGTGTCCCAGGGACAGCTCGGACGAGTACGGGTGGACGAAACGGAACCAGAACGCGGTGTACATGTCGTCTATCGAGTACAGCCCGGACTTGCTCTTCTCGGGGTCGTTCTCCGTGACCGGGACGGACCTCCTCACCAGGCGGATGTCGATAAGCCTCTTTAGGTACGGGTTCAGGGTGGTCGCGGGCACCTGCAGCGCGGACGATATGGATGAGATCCTCCTGTTGCCGGCGGCTACGGCTTTCAGGACGGACATATAGCTGGCCGGTTCCTTGACCTCGCCTCCCAGCAGGACCCGTGGGTCGTCGAACATCATGGAGGAGGGGTCCATCACGTTAGCCTCGATGTTCTCTCTTAGGGGGGCGTCGTCGAACAGCTCCATGTACCGGGGGACGCCCCCTAGGACGGCGTACCTCTCCAGGGCCTCGACGTAGTCCCCTCCGTCATAGACCTCCTCGAACGACAGCGGCTGGAGCGTGATGTGCCTGGTGAAACGCCCGTACAAAGGGCTCCCGACATCCTTGTCCAGCGACTCCATCACGGATATGTGGGAGCCGCAGACGATGAGCATGACCTCCTCGGACGACATGGGGCCGTCCCATATGTCCTGGAGCACGGAAAGGAACGACCCGTTGAGGCCGGCAAGGTTCTGGAACTCGTCTAAGACGAGGATCTTCTTCCCCTCTATAGATCCCGCAAAAGCGGAGAACGCGTCCCTCCAGTTCCTGTACTCTCCCTGCACCCTCCCCGAATAGCGAGATATGGCGTCGGAGAAGTCGTTGAGCATCAGCCTCTCGTTCTGCTCGGTGGCTAGGAAATAGAGCGCGTCCTTCCCCTCGATGAACTCCTTGATGAGCCTGGTCTTGCCCACCCTGCGCCTCCCGGTGATCAGGACGAGCGCCCGCCTCCTGCCGTGCTCTTTTTCCAATAGGCCGAGCTCTCGCGACCTGCCGATGAAACCTGTCCCCATGTGTGGGTATAGTGATTATTTTCTATTTAATTATTATCTGAATAATAATTATCTGAATAATAATTATCAAGGAAACACACCGGCCCCTCGGGTAGAGCGCCACCCATGAGCTGGCCGTGCCGGCACGCATCAAAACCAATATATGCGGCGTCCGTATCTCACCACCATACACCCTGGAGGTTGCGCAATGGCAAAGGATAAGGTGAATGGGACGGATTACGTCAAGGTCGCCACGTACCTGTTCTTCGACGAGTACAGGAAAGAGAGGGAGGGGGACGTACCCGGCGTGATGTACAACAAGTTCATCACCCTGCTGTACAGGGAGCTGAAGCCAGAGAAGGACATCGGGCTGCCCCACTGCTGGTACAGATGGGGGGACACGGTCGTCGCCCGCTGCGTCCCGTACGTCACATGGGAGCGCAGGGGCCACGGGCGCACCGTCGTGGGATGGAACGGCGCGGCCCCGATATTCGACCACGAGGACGGGGTCGTCCCGCTGATCATGAAGAACATCGCCGAGTTCATGGCCAGGCACTCTGGCGGGGAGGCGCACGGGACGGCGAAGGACGAGGTCTACGAGGGCGCCCCTTTCAAATTCCAGAACGAGTACAGGAAACTCAGGGAATCCCTCGAGTCGCTGAGCAAAAACGACCTCATCGGCAACAGGGCCGAACACGTGGGCGGGCTTTTCGAAAGCGCCATGAGGGAGTTCCCGAAGAAGGAGTTCAAACAGATCGCAGACGAGAGGGAGAAGTTCGAGACCGTGTTCAGGATGGGGCTGGCGAACAACGCCTCGTCTGCCGACATGTCCGACTTCGCGGAGCTGTTCTGGCATTTCTTCTGCCACCATTTGAGGATGAACGAGAGGTGCCACGACAACGTCACGGCGGAGACATTGAGGACATGGGCGGAGGACATACCGTGGGAGGCCGTGAGGATGAGGCATTTCCTGCAGGACTTCGCGGAGAAGCTCTCCCGTAAGGCCACCGGCGACCCGACGATCATATCTCTGCGGGAGGACTGGAAAAGAAGGATGGACAGGGCCGACGCCCTCACGGAATCAATCCTCGGCGACCCCGCCATCGAAAGGACGGGATGACATGCTCGGGCACGCCATCGTCCTCGACACGTGCGCGTTGCGAGACAAAGTGTTCATGGATTGGCTAAAGGGGTACACCGGAGACATCCGGATCCCCCCAGTCGTATACATGGAGATGTGCCGCCAGCAGACAGAGAGGGGGCTCCCAGTGGCAGAATTGGACGAATGGCTGCGCATAAAAAACATCTCGGTCCTGAGGTTCGATAAGAACGATGCGCGCATCGCGGCCGAGCTGATGGCAGGGAGAGGGAGCAAGCCGTGCGGGAAGTGCGGGAAGATGGACTGGTTCGACGCGATCGTGGCCTCGCACTTCGACAAGGGGGACTATCTGATAACCAACAACAGGGACGGCTTCCCGACCTCTGGCGTTTTTGAAGGGAGGATACTGACGACGGACGAGTTCATGAGCCGCCGTCATTGACGCGGGGGTCCGGCCCGGAACGCCTCGCGACGCCCCTCACGGGGCCTCTGCCCCTGTCCCGCCCCCCGCCGGGCCGCCGTCCTCGACGAACTCCAGTATGTCCCCCGGCTGGCACCTCAGCGTGGAGCATATGGCGTTCAGGGTCGAGAATCGTATCGCGCTGATCTTCCCCGTCTTTATGTTGGAGAGGTTCACGTTGGATATGCCCACCCTCTCGGCGAGCTCGTTCAACGACATCTTCCGGTCCGCCATCACCCGGTCTAGCCTTAGCACTATCGCCATGGTATCACAGCGTCTCGTCCGACTCCTTCTGGAGAGCCGCCCCGTGCTTGAAGATCAGGGACAGGAAGTAGAACAGCACGGCCATGAACAGCATGATCGGGTTGAACTGGAACATCATGTCCGACTGCAGCCCCATGAAGTGCACCGCCGCCGCGCCGACGGCGGGGAGGGCGACCGTGCCCACCAGCAGCAGCACGGCCAGCCTCTCGAGGCACTTCACGTTGTCGTCCTTGAAGGGGGTGCCGTCCCTGTGGACGTTCGTGAAGAGGCGGCCCGCATAGTACAGGGCCACGAGCCCGAAGGCCGCCGTCATGATTATGAGGATGCACAGCGCCATCACCTGGTCCGCCGTGTCGAGGTCCTCGACGTTCCCCAGCACCATCTCCGGGTCCAAGGCCGTCGCGGCCATCAGCGCGAGCGTGAGCGCCACCGCCACCGCCAACAGGGCCATGAACACCTTCGTGGCCAGCCCCGCGTACCGGCTGATCGTGCCCAGCCTGCCCAGCGTGTCCGCCATG
>WRNL01000151.1 GCA_009776625.1 Methanomassiliicoccaceae archaeon
GAGGCCAAGCTGAACGCCCTCGCCTTTTTCGCGGCTGACTGCGCGCACGCCGAGGCGCTGAGGATGCTGTTCGACGCCGGCGCGTCCCCCACGGCGACCGAGGAGAACGGGCGCACGCTCCTCCACCGCCTAGCCATACGGAAGGATGCGCATGCAGAGGACATACCCGACGGCGCGGTCGGGGAGGCCGCCGCGCTCCTGCTCGACATGAAGGTCAGCCCCCTGAAGAGGGACGATAACGAGGGGATGACGTGCTACCATTTCGCGGCACGCGGCGGCATCGCCGAGATGGTCGAGGAGATGTCGAAAAGGGGCGTCAAGCTCGGCCTGACCGACAGGAACGGCGACACGGGGCTGCACATCGCCTGCAAGTACGCAGGTAACGCCGTGAGGAGGATAGATTCAGAGAAGAACAGGCTCGACCGCCTCCTGAAGGAGAACGAGGCCACGGCGGCACGCATGAGGGAGTCCGGCGCATCCGAGGAGAAGATACGCGCCCACCTGATGGGCAGCGAGTTCACCGACCCCGACAGGGCGCAGAGGGAGCTGGACGCGGCCCTGCGTCACGCCGAGGGCTACTTCCGCACGGTGAAGGCGTTCGAGGCCGGCGGCGTGGACACCGGCCAGAAGAACAACTACGGCGTGTCCGCGCTGGACTTCGCCGTACAGAGCGGCGCCAAGAAGATCGCGGCCTACCTCTCGGGGTCGCTCTCGGACGACGGCGACGGCTCCGCCATAGCGGCAGGGGGCATGACCCTGCACCAGGCGGCCGAGAAGGGCGACGTGGAGGCGGTAGAGGCCATTGCGGCGGCCGGCGCGGACGTCAACGGCCTGAAGGACGGGAGGGAGGACCAGTACGGGGGGTGCACGCCCCTCGCCGTCGCCGTCGCTTTCCTGAAGGACGGGGCGGTCTGGGCGCTGCTCTCCAGCGGCGCCGACCCATCCTACAAGGACGGCAAGGGCAGGTCGGCGGCGTACTACCTGCCCAACCCCGACCTCGCGTCGTCTCTCAACGACGCCGTTTACAAAGAGAGACGCGTCGGGAAGATACTGAACGCCCTCGTCGAAGCGGGGCTCGACCCCGACGGGGCCGTCGACGACGACGGGAACACGTTGCTGATGCTGGCGTGCAAGGCCCCGGCGGGGGTCGAGTTCAGGGGCTACAACATGAAACGTGAGGTCCTCGGCGAGGCGCTGAGGCAGAGCCTCGACGTGGACAGGGCGAACAGGTTCGGCGAGACGGCCCTCATGCTGGCCGGTTCCAAGGACTTCAAGATAATGGAGGAGGTGCAGGCGGCCCTCCTCGAGAGGGGCGCGGACGTTTCCGCCGCCGACAGGAACGGCGACACCGCGCTGCACTACGCGTCCCGGTGCTTCGACAAAGCGGCGGCGCGGGCGTTCTGCGAGATGCTCCTCGAGTTCGGCGCGGATGCGGGGGCGGTGAACAACGCGAGGAAGACCGCGCTGGACCTCGCCGTCGAGCGCGGCAACGAGTCCCTTGCCAAGCTGCTCATGGGCAGGATGTGAGGCCGCAGGCCGCCGACATGTATTTTAATCCAGGAACCCGATACGCAGTGCGGTGATTCAAGAATGCCAAGCTTTGCCGACCCCTTCGTGGGGAATTTCGACAGGAAGATGACCGACCAGGAGCTCGCCAACGCCATAAGGCTGGACATCGCGGGCGAGCTGGAGGCGATATACCTCTACGACGCGCACGCGGCGGCGACGGACAACCCCTTGGCGAAGAAGGTCCTGATGGACATACGCGACGAGGAGAAGGAGCACATGGGCGAGCTCCTGACCCTCCTGATACACCTCGACCCCAAGGAGAAGGAGCTGTTCGAGCACGGGGAGGGCGAGGTCAAAGAGATGATGGAGGAGCTCGCTAAGGCCGGCAAGAGGGGCTGAAGCCCCCGCATGATGCCTTTTCCCCCGGCCGGCCGCCTGGCCGGCCATCTCCTTCTGAGCCGTTCCGGCTATGCCCGGGGCCGATCGCCTTTAACAATTTTTATAGCCTTGCAATACATACCCCTACGTATGGATGCGACAACGATAGCGATAATCCTCATGATTGCCGGCCTGATCCTGTTGATAATAGAGGCCTTGACGCCAGGGTTCTTCGCGGTGGTGCCGGGAGCGGTCCTTGTCGTAGTGGGCGTGCTGGGCTACTTCATCAAGGATTTCTTCGAGACGTGGTACCTGCTCGTCGTGGCGGTCATAATCGTCACGGTGGCGGTCACGGCGGGCACGATCAAGCTCTACCAGGCGCTGGCCAAGCCAGAGCCCCCCACCACCACCGTCGTGGACTCCCTCGTGGGGCGTGAGGGGGTCGTGATGTCCGACGTGAAGCCCGGGAACCTCAAGGGCAAGGTCAGGATAGGCTCCGACAGCTGGAGCGCGACATCCGAGGACATCATCAGGGCGGGGGCGGAGGTCGTGGTCTACGCCGCAGAGGGCGTGCACGTCAAAGTGAGGGCGAAAGACCTCTGACCCAATACCTTATTTTTTATATTCTTCCCTCTATATCCCATTGGTGATTATATGGAAGATTGGTTCTATGGATTGGTAATCGTCATTGCCGCCGCCCTCATTGCGATAATGATGAGCGGCGTGAAGATCGTTCAACCGTATGAGCAGGGAGTCTACATGAGGCTAGGGAAGTTCATAAGGATCCTCAACCAGGGATTGAACTTCGTGACTCCGCTGATCAATGTCGTTGTCAAGATAGACTTGCGCACACAGGTGCTGGACGTCCCCAGGCAGGAGGTCATCACCAAGGACAACTCCCCGGTCGGGGTGGACGCCATCGTCTACATCAAGGTCACGGACCCCCGCAACGCGTTCTTCGAGATAGTCGACTACAGGTTCGCCACGATGAACCTCGCTCAGACCACGCTGAGGTCTATCGTCGGAGAGATGGAGCTGGACGAGATCCTTTCCAACAGGGAGAAGATCAACACGCAGCTCAGGGACATCCTCGACGAGAACACCGACAAATGGGGCGTGAAGGTCGAGAGCGTGGAGATCAGGGAGGTCGACCCCGCGAGGAAGGTCAAGGACTCAATGGAGGAGCAGACATCCGCTGAGAGGAGGAGGCGTGCCGCCATCCTCCAGGCCGACGGGCTCAAGAGGGCCGCCATCCTGGAGGCAGAGGGCAAGAAGAAGTCCAGGATACTGGAGGCAGAGGGGCTGCAGCAGTCCATGGTGCTCGAGGCCGAGGGCAAGAAGGTAGCCCTCATACTCGAGAGCCAGGGGGAGGCCCAGAAGCTGAGGATCATGTCCGTCGGCGCGGCCGCGCTGGATTCCAAGGCGCTCTCGGTGCTTTCCATGGAAACGATGAAGGCCGTGGGGCAGGGGCAATCGTCCAAGATATTCTTCCCCATGGAGGTCACAAGGCTCATGGAGGGCATATCTGAATACGTGGGCAGCGCATCGAGCGTCCCAGACAGGCCCGTGTCCACGATGAAGGACATCGAGAAGGTGTTCGGGGACGTGGACGAGATACTGGGCCCCATACCCAAGGAATCGGAGATCAGGGAGAGGATCGCTAAGGCGGACAGGATCGCCACCGCAGAGCTGGCTGAAACCGCCGATATAACAAACACCCTTCCAAAGGGCTGAAAAGCCCCCCCCCCCCCC
>WRNL01000152.1 GCA_009776625.1 Methanomassiliicoccaceae archaeon
ACAGCCCTGCCGTGTCCTGTCCACCGAGCAGCTCTGCCAGCAGGTCCAAGCCGTTCCCGGACAGGTTGTCCGCCGCCGACCCGTAGTCGTGCAGCATCGCCAGCAGGAGGCTGAGGTACGTATGCCTCTCCGGGACGACCATGCCGCCCCCCAGATGGGCCGCCCCCTTCTTTTTCAAAGAAGAGGCGATTGCGTATACACGTGGGACGCTCACGCCCATGGAGGAGGACAGCCCAGCCACGGTGCTGACCCCCCGGCTCACATGTTGGAGCATGAACATCTCTTTTTTTGAGAACATATACAAAATAACGATAATAATATATAAATTGTTATTGCTTTTTTGATTTTCATGTTACAACTCACCAGTTCATGGCCGGCTCCGTGTTCGCTGACATAAGCGGGGAACGATCGCGAAACAATGGATTCCCCCAGTGCCGTCCCGTCAAGGGAGGATGCCCCGGCCTCCGCCTCGGTCATTTGTGCGCGTTACGCCTGTGGCTGAATCCAACACAAACATTATGAGCCGTTCGCCCTTGATCTTCGCGAAGATGCGGAAGTCACCTACGCGGCACTTACACGCCCCGGCCAAGTCCCCGGTCAAAACAACCCCTATGATTACATACCCCCCCCGCCTATGTTGCTGATATCGTTAGCGAAAGCGGATATCGTATGGATTGTCGGTTCGGGGTTCCATCCGCTTTTGAACTCTATGCGGTTGCTTTCAACCGTCCTTCCATTCAAAATATCGTTAACATTGACTGGCAGAGTCATTGACACCCCAGAACATCCGTCTTTTTTAATGTTAGCTCTCCCCTTAGCTCTCCCCTTAGCTCTCCCCTTAGCTCTCCCCTTAGCTCTCCCCTTAGCTCTCCCCTTAGCTCTCCCCTTAGCTCTCCCCTTAGCTCAGGCTTTAGCTTAAGGCCGTATGTTCGGAGCATAAGCCTCTCCCAACACCTTATTGAACCAAGGGGGAACATCCAAATGTCCGCCTCGGTCATTTGTGCGCGTTATGCCTGTGGCTGATTTCCAATACAAATATGATGGGCCGTTCGCCCTCGATCTTCGCGAAGATGCGGAAGTCACCTACGCGGTACTTCCACACCCCAGCCAAGTTCCCGGTCAAAGCTTTGCCGTTCCTGTGCGGGCTATCGGTTCCAGGGAGGTGCTTGTCGATCCAGGGAATGATCCGCCCCAGATATGGTCGCGTCCATCTTGCTCAGGGCCTTCACGGCATCCTCAGCGTAAACCACCTCGTACGGCAAAGAAGCCCCAGCTCCCTCTTCACCTCATCGTGGGAGTAGGTCTTGGGGTTGTCCTCGTAGTTTTTCAGAGCCTTACGGCATATCTCTATGTCGAGCCCGTCCTCTATCGCCTCCATCACCGCCCTGCGTATGACATCGCTGACGGTCAAGCTGTGGAGGGATGCGTACCGCTCTATGAGCATACACTCCTCGGGGGAGAACCTGATCGAGTACACCATGGACATCAGTATCATAGCATCATACAAATAGGTCATGTCCTACTGGGAATGGCGCCCACATAGGGCATACCGGGCCGCGGCATCCTATCGACAGGCTCGCAAGCAGACCAGGGCGCCGTGACCGACCCCGCGAAACGCCTCATTGCATGTACATCCTGAAGTCGTCCAGCGGCTCGTCGAAATCCTCGGGGACATGGATCTTCCCCCTCAGGCATCCGAACGCTGCGTGACGGCCCCTCTCCCTCCCGGTCACGGCCGCCCTTTCAGGGGAGGGGTCGGGCGACCCTTCTTGCAGATCGATGGCTTTGCTCAGAAGCATGTTTATCGTCGCCGACATATCGATCCCCAACAGCTCGGAGATGGCCTGCGCCCTTTCTTTCAGCTCGTTTTCTATGCTGATGCTTATGATCGTGGTCGCCGCTTGGTCACCCCCTTTTCGTTTAATATCGCATAAAAGTATAGGAAGTTATGCGCTGGCACGGCTCTGTCCTGTCGTGCCTCACTCATTGAGCAGGTCCACCCCGTACATCCTTGCGCGTTCCTCCATCTCCCCGAGCGGGGCCCATCCCTCCACGCGCCCGCCGCTCAGGACGGTCCGCATTTCGTCCACGATCGGGTGGCGGACGCCGTCCAGGTCGCGCCTGTGCTTGACGTAGAAGATCAGGGCGAGCATCCTGCCCCTCCAGCCGCCGTCCCTCTCGACCACGTACAGCGAGTGGAGGAACACCTCCTCTATGCCCGGCTCGCCGCCCTGGCTCGTGTAGTAGTTCGTGCCGGGATGGACGAGCATGCCGAAGTCCCCGTACCTCGAGAACGCCGTCCTCGCGCAGTCCAGCTCCCTGTTGCTGGAGAACACGAGGGCATCGCCCGACGAGTGGTACGCCTTGGATCCGAACGGCATCCTCGGGTCGGTGAGCACAGAGTGCGCGTCGTACGAGCGCGAGAGATCCACGAGCCTCGGCCAGAGGGCCCCGTTGAGGGAGTACGACCCCCTTTCTTTCCTGACCATCCCCATCCTCATCATCAGGTCGATCTTCCTCGTTATGGTGGTCTGGTGCAGCCCGGTCATGCGGGACACATCCGCGACCGAGCGCGGCTCGGCGAGCGCCCTGACGATCTCCAGCCCGCTGTCCGAGAGCGGTATGTAGGAGTCGGGGGAGCCGTCCAGGATCTCCAGGAGGATCGCCGTGTGCGCCAGCCTCTCGATGTGCACGACGCCGCGGTCGAGGCGGGCGAGACCTTTCTCGGAGAGGGACCCCACCACCTTGTAGGTCTGCGACACGCTGAGGCCCAGGGTATCTGAAAGGGCGGTCACGCCGTCTGCCCCGTCGCATACCCCGGAGAGCGCACGCAGTTCCGTCTTGGAAAGCATAAATGCACATAACGATAATGATATTTATATTATTCTCATTTTGTGCATATTTTTGATGAAGTATGCTCTTGGTCAGGGCTTCTTTGGGACGATGGGGGAGGGGCCGGCCCGTTCTATGCCCGCAGAAATCCCCTTTATGCCCCCCTCCTCCGAATCGATGACCTCCATCAGGCGGGAGGCGAGGTCCGCCCCTTCGTCCTGGAGATCCGTCCCCTCGACGGCCTCGGCTATCAGGCCGGCGGCCTCCCTCACCCTCGCGGCCGCCTTCCTCAGCTTCCGGAGGGACACGTCCTGCGGGGAGGCGCCCGCGCCCTTTGGGCGGGAGAAGGAGTACCTCCCCGGGGCGAGCATGTCCTTGCCCACCGTGTAGGGGCAGAGGGTGCACCTCCTCTTTATCTCGACGTGCTCCCCGTCGAGGGATCTGTTCATCACGGGGGACATGGCGTTCCTGCACACCGGGCAGATATGGGGCAGGCCCTCGGCGTCGGACTCCCGGTACTCGATGGAGATGCTCAGGACGCCCCTCTCCACGCCGACCCTCCTCACCCTCTCCCCGCTCACCCTGTATCCGGCGCCGGCCTTGGACAGCTCCTTCCTGACCAGCCTCAACAGCTCTGCCTGGGTGTCGACGTGGGGGCTCCTGGCCATGACCGACGCGATGGCGGAGGACACCGTGTCCTCGTCGGGGATCTTATGGGGCATGCCATCGTTATGAGGGTCTGGCGTAATAACTGTTTCCCGGCGCGTCCCCGTTGCACGGAGGACGGTGGCGCGGGAGCCGCCCC
>WRNL01000153.1 GCA_009776625.1 Methanomassiliicoccaceae archaeon
GGCGCCCGCATGCTCCGCAGAACGGCTCCCCGCCGGCGGCATAATCCTTGCAATCCGGGCACTCTTCGCTCATCTCTTCTCGTTGCGGATATGCTCCACCATGTTATTTACCCTTTCCACCTCGACGACGGCGAGCAGGGAGCCCCTGTACCTCGCGATGTCGATTATCTGCGAGGCCATGTGCTCCTCCCTCTTCTGGCTCACCCTCTCGTAGCCCTTGACGCTGTTCAGGTATCCGTCCCATGACACCGCGAACGCCTCCGGGGACGACATGTCGAAGACCCGTTTCATGCCCTTCTTCGCGAGCCTGTGCTCCTTCACGAACTCCAGCGCGCTCACCGTGTGGATGTACATCTCCGTGAACTCCCCGTTGTTCATGTCGAGGGGTATCACGTCCATGGAGTCCTTGGCGCAGAGGTCTATCAGCTCGCAGAACGCGGGGGCGGGCGACTCTATGTCCCCGAACGCCGAAAGGTGGTGGACGTAGACCATGTCGATCTCGCTCAGCTCCTGTATGTCCTCGATCTCGTCCCGGCGCTTTATCGCTATTATCTCCTCTATGCCCAGCGAGGCGGAGTAGGCCTCGTAGCCCCCGTAGGCTGCCTTGACCTTGTCCGCCTCGGACACGAGGCCCTTGACGACGGGGAGGATGTCGACCCTGCACCTCCCGACCTCGAGGGGGATCATTTCTTGGCGCCCCTCGAGAGCACCAGGTCGGTGAGCGCGTCCTGGTCGTCTATCCTCTCGAGCTCGCCGCTCGTGACGACGGCCGTGGAGTCTATATGCTCGGCGGAGCGCTCCCTCTCGACGATTATCAGGGAGTGCTTGCCGGCTATCTTCGATATCTCGGAGGCTATGACGGCCTTCTGGATCAGCCTCTCCTCCTCGGCGCCGAGGCCGGTGAGGATTATAGTCTGCCTGCTCCGGCTTATGGCCTCGAAGGGGCTCTTCGTGACGGGCGTTATCGCGAGCCCTATCTCGAGGAGGCGGTTCAGCGCGTTGGACTGCGTCCTCCCCTCCCCGCTGACCTCGTACTCCTCCGGCTTCTTCTCGCTCTTGTACTCGAAGGGGTTGATCGGCTCGATTATCGGCACCTGCAGGAACTCCTCCAGCCTCATCGCGGCGTCTATCATGGCGCCCATGCCGGACTCGTACATCTGGATCGTGCGCCTGGAGACCCCGGCGGTCTCCGCCAGGGTCCCGAGGCTTATCCCCCCGCCCTCGCGGGCCGCCCTCAGGATGCTGCTGTCGATCCTGACGTACAGGCCGCCCGGCGCCGCGAAGATGAACGGGGGGACCTCCTCCAGCAGGTGCTCGCCGAGGGTCTCGTTGGAGACGATGGGGATCTTGAACCTCGAGTAGACGATGCCGGCCTCGAGGGGGCCGGAGCTGGAAGTCTCGCCGATGAGGAGGGGCGTCGCCCCGAGGGCGTCCGCGAGGACCTTCATGTCCTCAGCGTTGTCCCTCGAGAACGCGTCCACGTTGCTGAGGACCTTGATTATGAGCAGCGTCGCCTCTTTCCGCCCGACAATGTCGAAGCACACGCCGCGGAGGGTGAGCGACGACGAGATGTCGAACCCGGCCCTGGCCAGTATGGCTCGGGTGGTGTTGATGAGGTCCTCTCTGCTCATAACGTGAAAGAGGTTGTCCTTCTATATAAAACGGCACTCTGCAAGGCCGTGTGCCATAATCCCCGTGGTGGTTGCGTCGATCCCTGTTCAGGGTTCCGGACATGGCGGCGACCGACCTGTTCGAAGATCACGGCGTGTTCCGGCAAACATCGTTTGCCGGATCTGCCCCATTCACAATCAGCTAGCTCCATCGCCTGACCATAGTGCGACCAGTTAATGCAGTGTCATATGTTCCCGTCTATAAAGAAAAAGGGCCTGGAAAAGGTTTGCCGCCCGCTGGCGCTCAGAGGATGTCTATCCTCTTCTTCGCGTCCGGCGGCACGGTGGGGGAGAGGGTGACCTCCAGTATCCCGTTGTTGTACTCGGCCCTCGCCGAGTCCGGGTCCACGTCGCACGGCAGCGCCAGCGTCCTGGCGAACCTCTTGCGGCCGTTGTCGACGCTCACCGAGAGCGCCCCTTTCGTCGCCTCGAGCACTATGTCCTCCTTGGACACCCCCGGGATCTCCACCACTGCCCTGACCACGCCGCCCTCCAGGCTCACGTCGGTCAGCGGCTCGCCGGCGTCGTGGGGCGCCCCCGGGTCGCCGGGCGCGTTGCCGAACTCCCTCACGCGCCTGACGCCGTCGGGGCCCTGGTACATGGTGTACCCGTACGTCCTCACGTCCCCTCCGCGGAGGCTCTCCATGTCGGAGAACATCCTCTCCAGCCTCTTCGCCATCTCCTCGAAGCCGCCCCCGAGGAGGCCGCCCCACCCGTCATCTGTAGCCATCCGTCTCACCTCCGTTGCCGCCGCCGTAGCCGTACTCCCTCAGCTTCCTGGACGCCTGCGGGCCGAACTTGTCGACCGCCGACACGAAATCCGCCATCCCGACCTTGCACTCGCCGATCTCCTCGTCCGTGGGGACCTTCCCAGGCTTGACTATGCGCCGGACCGCCGCCATGACGGCCTCGTTGCATATGGCCGATATGTCCGCGCCTGTGCAGCCGTCGGTCCTGTCGGCGAGCCCCTCGATGTCCACGTCGTCCGCCAGCGGCTTGCCCTTCGTGTGTATCCTGAAGATCGACGCCCTCGACTCGCGGTCGGGCGGGCCTATGAACACGCTCTTGTCGAACCTCCCCGGCCTCAGCAGCGCCGGGTCCATGATGTCCGGGCGGTTGGTCGCGGCTATCACGACCACGTCGTTCAGCGACTCCAGCCCGTCGAGCTCGGTCAGCATCTGGGATATCACCCTCTCGGTGACGTTGCTGTCGCCGCCCGTGCCCCTCTCCGGCGCTATGGAGTCTATCTCGTCCATGAAGATCACGCAGGGGGAGGCCTGCCTGGCCTTCCTGAACGTCTCCCTGACCGCCTTCTCGGACTCCCCCACCCACTTGTTGAGGAACTCCGGGCCCTTCACTGCGATGAAGTTCGCCTCCGACTCCGTGGCGACGGCCTTCGCGAGCATGGTCTTGCCGGTGCCCGGCGGGCCGTACAGCAGTATCCCCTTCGGGGGCTTGGCGTTCATGTGCTCGAACACCTTCCCGAACTTCAGCGGCCATTCGACGGCCTCCTTCAGCTCCTGCTTCGCGGACTCGAGGGCGCCGATGTCCTCCCACCTGACGTCGGGCTTCTCGATCAGCACCTCCCTCATGGTCGACGGCTGGAGGTCCCTGAGCGCCTCCTTGAAGTCGTCCTTGGTCACGGAGATCATCTCCAGTATGTCCACCGGTATCTCGTCGGTGTCGAGGTCGACCTGCGGCAGTATGCGCCTCAGCGCGGCCATCGCCGCCTCCTTGCAGAGGGCGGAGATGTCCGCGCCGGCGTAGCCGTGGGTGCGGTCCGCGAGCCTCTTCAGGTCCACGTCGTCGGAGAGGGGCATGCCCCTGGTGTGTATCTGCAGT
>WRNL01000154.1 GCA_009776625.1 Methanomassiliicoccaceae archaeon
TCTGGTCGGTGACCGGGTTCGGCCTCCTGTCCGCCGCCTACGTGGCCTGCATGTCGGACGGCATGTGGAGGTTCAGGGACGGCAGGGCGTTCGCGGCGTCCATCGGGCTCACGCCCAGGCTGGACGAGTCGGCGGACAGGCCGAGGAGCTGCGGCATCAGCCGCAGGGGGGACCCCCAGCTCAGGCGGCTGATNTGCCAGGCGACGTTCGTCCACATCTTCCATGCGGACTCGTTCATCNCCCGGAAGTACCNCCGCCTGANGGCGGCGGGCAAGCACCACAACGAGGCCCTGGTGGCCTGCGCCAANTCCATGGCGCGCCTGCTGTGGACGCTGGTGACGAACGACACGCCGTACACGGAGGACCCNGGGACGCTGGCGAGGGCCAGGTCCCGCGCCCGCTCCGTCGGCCTGGAGGATGAGATGGAGGCGGCGGGGGCGGAGTGAGCGGTGACGGCCGGGGCGCGGCCGCGGTGCGGCCGGGCGGGAAAGGATGGCGGCATAGTTTTGGCCTTCGAGGTCGAGCGTCAAATCGCCACATTACCGCCCGGCATGTCGGGAAAGCGGAACAGGCCTTCGAGGTCGGGCAATAAATCGGCGGCACCAGGGCGCTAAGGCCCGGTCGGGCAGGGGCCACGGGCGCCCCGGGCGTTAGCGGCGGAGCCGCGAACGCCCCGGCGCCCGTGATAGCCGATGCCTCCCTACGGTCGGCATCGGGGCATGGGGATAGCCGAATGGTCGTCCTGCAAGCGCATGGATCAGCGGACGCGGTAGCAACATTTATAAAAAACAAGGTTGTTTTATGTGTCTGCAGACCAACTTTTAATAGAATAAAACAATTCAAGCCTAATCCAAAAGGTAACATACATGGTGGTGCTATTACTGATGGGGATATCGACGATGTTCTTAGGGTGGTGCGTAGGATGATATTTGACAGGTTTCGACCGAAAAGGGATCCTTCCCTGCAATATACAGACGGTGCGGACGGCCGCCCCTTCGTAAAGAACGGCACACCCCAGATAACAAGGCTTCCGGGGTACAACAAAGACGGGACGCCCAGAACGGGAGAGCCACATAAGTAACGGCTCACCTCGCCGTCACCCCTGTCAGAACGCAGGGGCGTATAGGCCGTCCCGTTTCCACAATCTTGATGTGAGTCCTGTCTGGGGCGTACTCATGGTCGGTTGGAGCATCCTTGACCCTCCACGTACGCCCAAACGACTCGTATGCCCCATGCGACCATGGCCGTGTTTGACATAGCTGAGTTTGGCGCGTACGGATGTCGGGCGAGCCGCGCACCCCGCCTGTGTTCCCGCCGCCAACGGTATATACGCAGAACGTGTGGGGCATGGCGTGAGGGCGAGGGAGTACGACAGCGACCGGTTCGACAGGATGAGGAGGACAGGCTGGCTGGACATCGATAAGATACAAGGGTCGAGGTGCCTGGTCGCGGGCGCGGGCGCGCTGGGCAACGAGGTCGTCAAGTGCATGCTGCTGGCAGGGTTCGGCGACGTCACCGTCGTGGACATGGACCACGTCGTCCCTTCGAACCTGAGCCGGTGCGTGTTCTTCAGGGACGCCGATGCGGGAAGGGGCAAGGCGGAGGCGGTCGCAGAGAGGGCGACGGAGCTCTACCCCGGCTCCAAGGTAACGCCGGTGGCGTCGAGGGTGCAGGACCTGGAGGACTGGGGGTTCGACGTCGTCATGGGATGCCTCGACAACATCTCCGCGAGGCTCCATGTCAACTCCCACGCTAGGTACCATGGGGCGCCGTACATCGACGGCGCAACGGACGGCTTCAGGGGGAAGGTTCAGGTCGTGCTGGAGAGCGGCCCCTGCCTGGAGTGCGCGATGAACGGCTCCCACATGAGGCTCATGGACGAGAGGTTCTCATGCACGGGCTCCGGCTCCATCTTCGTCCCGAAGCTCGCGGCGGACATCACCACCACGTCGGTGGTCGCGGCCGTGCAGGTGAGGGAGGCGATGAAAATATTATCAGGTAGGAGGGAGTTGTGCATCAAGAATGTGATGTACTACGACGGGGCCACGGGAACGATGCAGTGCCTGGAGTCCCCGGAGGACCGCAACTGTTCGAATCACCATAGGGAGGAACCGGAATGACCGTCAGAATAACCGTTGTCAACACGCTGAACAGCTCGTCCATAAGGATGGAGCTGGAGTCCTACGAGTCCGTGGAGGACATCATAGACACCGCCGCCGAGTACTGGGGCAAGGACGCGGGGGCATACGTCCTCAGGAAGGGGTCGAAGCTCCTCAACAAGAGCCAGAGCATCGACGACATAAACCTCAGGGATGGCGACGTGATCGAGATGATCCCCGACCCGGAAGGCGGAAGCTGAGATGGGCCTCGTCAAGCCGGTGCTGATAAGGAGGGTCAACAACGAGATCCTCGGCCTGAACGAGCACCTGAGGATGAGGATCCCCGCCGTGCCGGAGGACGCCCGGTTCCCAATCGAGATAAGCATATCGCTCAGGAACACCCCGGCGAGGGTGTCCAGGGACGAGGTGGGCACCGACCACTCCTTCACCGTCGTGGTGTCCGAGGACTACCCCTACGAGAGGCCGAGGGCCAGGTGGGCCACCCCCATCTTCCATCCGAACATAATGATGCCGGAGGACGGCGGCTTCGTCTGCGTGAAGACGCTGGACAACTGGTCCTTCGGGTCGTCGCTGCTCTCCTTCGTCAAAGGGGTGGAGCAGCTGATCTCGGACCCCAACCCGATGAACCCCTACGGCACCGACTCCTGCATGGAGGCGGCGAGGTGGCACGTCGAGAACAAGCCCAAGTTCGAGGCAAAGGTGAGGTACGGGGGGCGGGATGCCTAAGGTAATCTCGTCCGAGGGGCCGGACATAGAGTTCAGGGCCAGGCCCGTGAGGGGAGTGTCCCTCTACATCGCCGAGGGGGCGATATCGTTCATGACGGGGCACGCCGACGCGGGGTACCTGGAGAGGAAGGAGGTTATGGGCCTGCTGATGGGGCGCATCATGAGGGACGGCGAGGGCGAGTACGTGAGGGCTACGGGCGCGGCCACCGCCGGCCTGGACGCGGACGAGGCGAGCGTGAGGTTCAGCAGGGGCTCCATGGAGGCGCTGTTCGACGCGATCGACAGGTGCGAGGGGGACGCGGTGGTGGGCTGGTACCACTCCCACCTCGGGATCGGGTGCTACCTGTCGGAGGTGGACATAAGGACCCACACCGGCATATTCGGCGACGGGACGGGGTTCGCCGTCGTGATAGACCCCTCCGACTCCACGCTGGCGACGTTCGACTGCGTGGGCGGCGAGCCTAGGAAGGTCCAGATGGTCGTCCTGACGTGATCATACCCAGATGGCATGCCTCTTGCGCATGTCCTCTTCCGTGACGTCGAGCCTCTTCATCAGCTCCGGTATTATGCAGTCGAAGAAGAACAGCACCGTGTCCTCGAACACCGTCCCCAGCGGGGCCAGCACCGTGTCCGTATCGTCCTTCTCGATCCTGAGGAGGATGGTG
>WRNL01000155.1 GCA_009776625.1 Methanomassiliicoccaceae archaeon
GCGCCGCCTGCCCGGCGTGCCGGGCGGGGTCAAGGTGGAGGTGGAGGTGTCGAGCGTCGAGGACGGCGTCCGCGCCGCGGGGGCGGGGGCGGACATCGTCATGGCCGACCACATGCCCCCGTCCGAGACCAAAGAGCTGATGGAAAAAGCCAAGGCGGTCAACAAGGACGTTCTGATCGAGGCCTCCGGCAACATAACCGAGGAGAACGTCGCCGATTACGCCGGCTGCGCGGACATCGTGTCCATCGGCGCCCTGACCCATTCGCCAAGGGCGGTTCACTTCTCGCTGGACGTGGAGCGGCCCTGATATGGGTTCAATCGGTTCTGAGATTGCCATAGCGGTCTGAGCACATCCATCATCTAGAGAAATTGCATAATCTTTACTAAAACCCGCAATGATCTCTGCAGAACTTGTTGTGATATTCCCGGATATAGAATCGGACAGAGCAATATTATTGCCGAGCGGATCCAGCGATTGAGCCTCCTTGTTCGACTACTTACCCTCGAAAAACATGACGTTACGGGTCAGGATTATATATGACGTACAACGTACGTATAGATGCGGGTTGCCCTCAGGCAACTCAGTGGGGGGATGTGGTCCCTCGATCACTCACCCTCACATCATTTTGGGAACACCTTGATGCCGTATTTATCGAACTCGCGACCGCCAAGGAACTTACATCTGATCTGTTCCAGCCACCCCTTGTATGTCTCTTGCTCTTCCTTGCTTGGGGTCTTGGATCTATAGTTCCTCCTTACACAATATGCAATACAGTCCACCATCTGGGATAGGTGCCTGTAACTTGAATCTATAAACTTTTAACCCTTGTTTTCCCTTTATTTTCCCTAACGAACCCCAGCAGCCGGGATAAGACTTAATCCGAACAGCGCGATGCGGGCATGATGGCTATAGACTTCAACGATTACAAATGCCAGTTCTGCGGCAGAACCAGTGTCAACTTCGTCTATGCCGCGTTCGTGTGCGGTGACGCCGAGTGCGTGGAGAAGGCGAGGGTGGAGAGGGGCGGCCCCGCCGGTCACATGAAAAGGAAGGCCGAGGGGAAGCCCATAATACCCGGCGACCCCGACGGCTGATCAGTGCCTGAACACCCTGCGGCCGGTGAACACCATCGCCATGCCGTGCTCGTCGGCGGCGTCTATGACCTCCTGGTCCCTGATGCTCCCGCCCGGCTGTATGATCGCGGTCACCCCTGCCTTGGCGGCCTCGTCCACGCCGTCCCTGAACGGGAAGAACGCGTCCGAGGCCATAACCGACCCCTCGGTGGGCTCGTTCGCCTTCATGGCCGCTATCTTGGCGGAGTCCACGCGGCTCATCTGCCCCGCGCCTATGCCCACCGCCCTCTCGCCCTTGACGAACACGACGGCGTTGGATGTCACGTGCTTGGCGAGCTTCCATGCGAACATGAGCGCTGCCACCTCGTCGGGCGTGGGCGCGCGCGCCGTGACCACCTTGAGGTCGCCCGGGTCGATGTCCGCCTCCAGATGGGTCTGCACGAGGATGCCCCCCTGGACCTTCTTGACCTTGTGCTCCTTGCGCCTCTCGGACGGCGCGATGGGGGCGTTCGTCCTCAGCAGGCGTATGTTCTTCTTCTTCGACAGCAGGTCGGCCGCCCCCGCCCCGTAGCCGGGGCATATCACGGCCTCGACGAAGTACTTCGATATCATCTCCGCCGTCCCCGTGTCGCAGTCGCGGTTCAGGCATATGACGCAGCCGTAGGCGGACATGGGGTCGGCGTCGTACGCCGTCCTGAACGCCTCGGATATCGTGTCGGCGGAGGCGAGGCCGCAGGGGTTCGTGTGCTTCATGACCACCGCCGTGGGCCTCTCGAAGTCCATGGCGATGTCCAGGGCCTTGTCGAGGTCGAGTATGTTGTTGTACGACAGCTCCTTGCCGTGGATCTGCTCGGACTTGGCCACGGTCGTGCCCTTAGCGAAGGGGTCCCTGTAGAACGCCGCCTCCTGGTTGGGGTTCTCCCCGTACCTCAGGTCCCCGACCTTCTCGGTGGGGAGGGGGAAGGACGCGGGGAACCCTGCGCCGAACCTGCCGAGCATATAGGATGCCACCATCGAGTCGTACTCGGCGGTGGCGACGAACGCCTCGAGCATCAGCCTCTCGAGCACGGCCTCCGGCACCTCCCCCTTCGAGCGCAGCTCCTCGAGCACCATGGGGTACTGGGAAGGGTCGGTCACCACCGCGACGGACCTGTAGTTCTTCGCCGCCGCCCTTATCATGCTGGGCCCGCCTATGTCGATGTTCTCCACGACGTCCTCGAACTCCGCGCCCTCCTTGAGGGCGGCGTCCCTGAAGGGGTACAGGTTGACCACGACCATATCGATGGGCTTTATCCCCATGCCCTCGATGGCCGCCATGTGCGCGGGCAGGTCCCTCCTCGCGAGGATGCCGCCGTGCAGCATGGGGTGGAGGGTCTTAACGCGCCCGTCCAGCATCTCCGGGAACCCTGTGACCTCGGACGCCTCCGTGACGGGGACCCCGTTCTCCTTGAGGAGCCTGTACGTGCCGCCGGTTGATATCACCTCGACCCCTGCCCGGGTCAGCTCTTTAGATAGTTCCAGAACCCCGCTCTTGTCGGAAACGCTGATTACAGCCCTTTTTACCTTGACCATTGAATTACCCCCTCTTCCGAGGCGCCCGCAAACCTGTGAGTGCGCTTTTGGAATGGGGTAGTGTTAGATAAAGGCTCCTTTCGGGGGGGGGCGCCGCGCCATGGGCGGCGGCGTCCGCCGCCGTTGTTATTATACCATGCGTGACTATATAGGCCATGGAGTCGAAGGAGAAGAAAGCCATAGAGCCCGAAGTCAAGAAGGCGCTGTACCTCATGCTGGTCCTCCCCGTTGTCTACGTGGGGATGGTCCTCGTGCTGCTGTACTCGATGGAGAACGGGCAGCCGGTCCTCGCCGCCGCCTACACAGCGGCCGGGATGCTGGCCGTCGCGCTGGTGATGCGGAACTTCCTGTCGAAGACCCTCTTCGTCGGCAAGAGGGAGTACACCCCGTTCAGGACGGTCGACCTCGTCGGCCCCGGCGCGGAGGAGGGCGCGAGGGACGTGAGGGTCACCGTGTCGGGGTACACCGGGCGGGTGAGGTTCAAGCTCTTCGTCGACGATGCGGAGGCGGCGGACGCCATGGCGGGCGAGCGCGTCAGGCTGTCCCTCCCCCGCGGGAAACAAATGGTCGCCGCCAGGGACGTCGGCGGCGTGGGCAGCGAGATAGCGATAAAGGAGGACGGCGCCCTCGACCTCTACGTGTGGCTGAACCGGAGGGCCAAGGCTGGGAGCATCATACGGGTGGACGACGTCACCGGCGGGTTCGGCAGGGCGGAGGAGGAGGACGCCGCCGTCTACGAGAGCTCCAAGAGGCTGGTGTACCTGCCCCTCATGCTGACGCCGGTGATATCGCCGGCGATCATGGCCATCGTCGTCATGTTGTGACGGGAGCCGCTCAGCAGGCCCCGGAGGAGCCGGAGGG
>WRNL01000156.1 GCA_009776625.1 Methanomassiliicoccaceae archaeon
CTCGTGTGGTACGGCAGGGAGGCCTACTCCATACAGGCGGTCCTGACATCGAGGTCGACCTCTGGGCCGGCGCTGGAGAGGATGAACCGCAACCTGGAGAGGATGAAGATGAAGGCGGTCGCCGTCCTCGAGTTCAAGGTGCTGTCGGCATACGACGAGGGCATATCCCCGGACTCCGCCGGGATCCAGATACTGTGACGGTGGTAGGCTGTCCTTCGAGAGGGAGAGGAGGCTGAACACGCTGGCGATGGCCCTCGGCGTGGCCTCGGCGGCGGCCGGGGCCATCGTGTACTTCATGTACAGCAGGCCGGCGGGGATCGCGCTGATCGTCGTCGGGATCGCCGTGCTGGTCATAACGTGGACGATAGCCGGCGTATTCTACCAGATCAGGATGAGGGAAGAACACGAAGAACGTAAAAGAATGAATGAAAAGTAAAGCGTTTGTGGGGGGAGAAGGCTCAGAACCTTCTCCTTTCCCTGTTGTCGCTCCTTCCCTCCGGCTGGTGCTTCTTGAAGCAGTCCCTGCAGTACACGGGCCTCCCCTGTGTCGGCTTGAACGGCACCTCGCACTCGTTCCCGCAGTCCGAGCATTTCGTCTTAAAGTATTCCTTGGGCTGATCTCTGCGATCTCCCCTGTATCCTCCGCTTCCGTAGGCCATTTTTATTCCTCTTACTTTTGGGTATTCCCAATACTCTACCTTTGCCTCTTCATCGATGGACCAGGAGCAATATTTGAATGCCTAGGACTAGACATGTCGTTCAGCTTAAAAACGTTGCTATCGTGACCAGGCGACAAAGGGCCGTTTTTCAAGGGGAGAGGGGGCTCGCCCCTCAGATATCCCTGTCGATGAGGGCGCTTTTCAGCACCGCCACCTCCTCGTCCGACAGCGTTATGCCCTTCCCCATCTTCTCCCCGTCCGGGGACCACTCCCTGATGTCGTACTTCGGGTCCCTGTCGTTCCAGCTTATCAGGTTCAGCTCCTTCGTCCAGCCTTTGGACGACTCCGAGAGGACCGCGATCTTCTCGACTATCTCGTACTTGAACTCTACCGGCATGGTATATGCTCCTCCCAAGGATTACGGTTCTAGTAATATAAATAAAATAGGAATGAAAGAAGAAAAGCATGCCCTCACAGCTAAAGTGCGGCGGCAGTGTGAAGGAAAAGAGTCAGCCCCCGCCATCAGAGAATACCCAGATATTAACAAATTTTTTTAAAATGGCATAATATAAATACTTGTTTGTTCTAACTTTGATATATGTCATTCTTTGACGACACAAAAAACGTGGGGCTCTTTTTGATAATTATAGGTTTCGTGAGCCTGATCACCGCGGTGTGTTCGGTAGTCATCGCCGGGGTGTACGACATCCCCCAGGCCAGGATAAGGGCCGGCATCGTCGTCGGCGCGATAGGCACCGCGATATTCGGTTGGCTCATACTACAGTTCGGAAAGAAAGTGCGCGATGGTATGAACGACAAGGTGGCGTTCGTGTCAGGGCTCATGAGGGTTGTCGGCATAGCGACGATACTCGGGGCGATATTCGCGGCGGTGTCGAGTGGGCTTATACTCGGAAGCATCGGTGCTGGGATTGTATCGTTCGTAGTAGCGATAATCGTCGGTCTGATCTACCTCTGGATAGCGGAAAAGATCAAGGGCAAGGACAAGAACATCATCAGCAAGTTCCTGTGGGTCCTCATATTGGTGGCGTCCCCTATCGTTGCGATATTCTACCTGATAGCCTTTTTCGGGAGCATCGGCTCGGATCCGTGGGTTCTCATGGAGGGCATAAGGTCCCTATGCTGGTGTCCGGTGTACATCTTCGTGTTCTTAGCGATGCTGTCCCCTGAGATCAAGCAGTCCATGGGTATCTGAACAGGCTCTTGCGATCAAAAACCTCTTTAAAACCACTTCTTCTTTCCCTCATCCCGGTCTTGGCTCTCCCGAACCCCATAAAAATTTATATCCCTGATAAGGATAAAACATCCAAATAGGTAGGAATCGAATTGAGAAACAAAGCCGCCGGGACGGCGCAGCCATGATGGACCCGTCCCTGATAGTAATAGTCGCGCTGATGGGGGTGCTGGTCCTCTTCTCGGCGTACTTCTCCTGTTCGGAGACGTCCTACACAGGCATGAGTCCCATCAAGATCAAGAACCAGGCGTACGAGGGCAACAAGAACGCGGAGAAGGCGCTCAGGATCCACGACGACTACGACCGGCTCCTGACGACCGTGCTCGTCGGGAACAACCTGACCAACGTCGCCCTGTCGACGATAGGCACGATGGTGTTCACCGAGCTGCTGGGCGTCGCTAGGGGGGTCGTGGTCGCGACGGTATTCATGGTCACCGTGATACTGATCTTCGGCGAGATAATCCCGAAGACCCTGGCGAAGAGGAACGCCGAGCGCTACGCCCTGAGGCTGGCCGGATCCATGCAGGTGGTGATGACGGTCCTCGCCCCTATAACGTGGGTGTTCCTGAGGCTCGCCAACTTCCTGTCGAGGAACGCCAAGAACGACGCCGCCGAGGCGCCCTCCTTCACCGAGGAGGAGCTCTATGTGATGATAGACGAGGTGTCCGAGGAGGGGGCCCTGGAGAGGAGCGAGGGCGAGCTGGTGAAGTCGGCGATGCAGTTCGACGACATCAAGGTCTCCGAGATGTACACCCCGAGGTCCAACATGACCGCCGCCGACATGGGCATGGGCGTCGAGGACCTCAAAGCGCTCTTCCTGGAGTCCGAGTACTCCAGGATACCCGTGTACGAGGGCTCCGTCGACCGCATAATCGGCTCCGTCAACTCCAAGGACTTCTTCGCCAGGTACTTCACGGACGACGACTTCACCATAGACGACATCATAAGGCCGGTGAAGTTCGTCCCTGAGAACACGAGCATCGCCGCCCTCCTGACGGACCTCCAGAGGTCCCACATCCACATCGCCATCGTCCTGGACAACTTCGGCAGGACCCTCGGCCTGGTGAGCATGGAGGACATCCTGGAGGAGCTGGTGGGCGACATATGGGACGAGAGCGACGAGGCGGGGTACCCCGTCCACGAGGAGAAGGACGGTACGTACACCGTCCCCGGAGAGGCCAACATATTCGACGTGATGAAGAACATAGGCGCGGAGTTCGACGCGGGGGACTTCCCCGACCATTCGGTGAGCCAATACATAACGCACATGACGGACGGGGTCCCCAGGAGGGGCGACACGGTGGACGCCGGGGGCGCGAGGATAACGGTCAGATCGATGAAGAGCCGCCGCGTGAAGGAGGCGAGGATATCCCCGGTCAGGAAGGACCCTCGCCCTCCGGGAACGCAAGGGAGCTGAGGAAGCCGCCCATGTTCCTGACGGCGACCTCCTTTCTAGCGGGATGGGACGCCACCTTCCCTGTGACGGACAGGACGTCCCCGTGGCGGGCGGGGACGTAACGCCCCTGCACCAGCTCCTGCTTGTCGAGCCTCAGGTGGAGGACGCAGTCCTCGTCCACCCTGTCGCCGAGGCTGCC
>WRNL01000157.1 GCA_009776625.1 Methanomassiliicoccaceae archaeon
GCNGCNGGGACGCTAACTGAGAACGCGGAGGCGGCCGCCGCAGGGGCGATGTCTCAGCGGACGCTATGGAGAGAACCGCACCTAACTGTCAAACTCAGGTTATATAGGTTTATAAATAGAAACCTTAATATATGTGTACCAAGATATTGGTATATGGCTGAGAACTACTGCACCCAGAAGGACGGCAGGACCTACGTCTACAACAGCACCTCCGTCTACGACCCGGCGACCAAGGGCAACGTGACCGTCACCGAGTACGTCGGCAGATAGGACACGGCGACGGGGAGGATCCTCCCGAAGCGCGCCACCGCCGCCGCCCCGGAGAACCTGGTGTCGAAGAGGCTCGGGGCTTCGCACGCCCTGGCGTCGCTGGCGGGGGAGGGGCTCCGGGACGACCTTTTCGAGGCCTTCGGGAGGGACGGGGACCTCCTGCTGGCGGCGGCCATGGGCCAGATCATGTCCGGCGGCCCCATGTCCTCCCTCGAGCCGGAGCTGGAGGGGGGCATGGCGAGGGAGCTGCTGGGCGTCGCCTCCCGCCTCGACCCCCCCAGGCTGACCGAGCTCACGGCCAGGCTGGGGGCGTCGGCGGAGGGCATGGAGGACCTCTTCCGCATCCGGACGTCCCGGGCGTCGGGGGTGCTGGCCTACGACATCACGTCCGTCTCCACCTACGGCACGATGGGCGGGTGGGCGGACTGGGGGTACAACCGGGACGGGGAGAGGCTCAGGCAGGTGAACGTGGGCCTCGTCACCGACATGCGGGGCGTCCCGACGATGTTCGAGCTGTACCCCGGGCCGATCGCCGACGTGTCCACGCTCGAGAGGACGGTCGAGCGCGTGCTCGGCTTCGGGGCCGGGTCGTGCGTGCTCTCCATCGACAGGGCCTTCGGGTCCGCCCACAACCTGAGGCACCTGATCGGCTCCGGCATGCCGTTCGTGACCCCGTCCAGGTCGAGGACCAGGTGCGCGAGGGAGCTCGTGACCCGCCTCGCGGCGCTGAGGAACGACCCGGACGCCGTCAGGGTCCACGGCGACGAGGCCTACACCGTGCTGGAGTGCCAGGTGGCCGTGGTCCCCAAGAGGAGGCGGTCCGAGCCGGAGAGCCCCGACGAGGACAACGACACGGCGGACCTGGAGCTCGTCCTCCCCGACGACCCCAGGTTCGACGGCGCGGCGCACAGGATGACCGCGCACGCCTGCTACAACGCGAGGAAGGCGGGCGAGGCGCGCTCCGCGATGCAGAAGGGCATGAAGAGGGTGGAGGGCGAGCTGAGGGCGATGGAGCCGTGGGCCGCCGTCAAGGGGCTGAAGAGGGTCGCCGGGGACTATGCCAGGTTCTTCGAGCTGGCCGTCGAGGACGGCTCCCTGAGCGTCAGGGTCAAGCGCAACGCCCTGTCGGCGGCCATGAACAAGGAGGGGGCGTTCGTGATGTTCTCCAGCGGCGTGGGCGCGTGGTCGGACATGATGGCGTGCTACGACTGCAGGGCGCAGGTGGAGCAGGCGTTCGACGCCCTGAAGAACCAGCTCGACGGGGACAGGTGGAGGACCGCCGACATCGTGGCGGCCAGGGGGCGCATGACGGTCAAGTTCGTGGCGCTGATCATGTGGTGCGAGGCCGTGCGCAGGCTCAAGGACGCCCGCATCGCGATGCCGGCGGCGACAGCCCTCCAGCACCTGGACAACGTCATGGCGCTGGGCGACGGGAGCGCCTGGAGGGTCACTGAGGTGACCGCGAAGAACAGGAAGATACTGGCCGCCCTGGGGGCGCCGGGGCTGCCGAAGGCCCTCAGGACGGCGGCTTACGACTATTTGCCGAGGGCATACCAAGAATGACCGAAAATTTCAGACATGATGTAAGCAAAGCCGTATTCCGATGAAACGTATTTCAATGCGTCGTATGCGCCATCATATGACTGACACAATTGGATACATTCACTCTTGGTGGCAGTATCTCCCTATTGAGAATATATGATTTATGTTATTCGAAGTACGAATTTCTTAAAGAACATTTATACTGAACTAAGAAAGAATCAACATGATGTCAAAGCAGGTAAAAAGCAGTGAGACATCTTGCGAAAGCTGTTCACACACGGTTGTCGGTGACACAGGAGTAGAAATTGTATGGGGGTGTGGCGGCAGTGTTTTAGAAGAGAGGTTCACACACTCCATACTCATCTCCTTATACGAGCAGGACAAGCAGAAGAAGACAACACTCCTATCGAGTATCTCCCGCTCATCCAGCATTGGTAAGCGCATAGACAACCTTGAAAGGAATGGCCTCATTCACATTACCATAGACAGGTTCAACAAAAACACAAATTGGATCGAATTGACCGACAAGGGCAGAGACGTATCTAAAATGCTTATATACATCTACCAGAGGATGAACGAGTGATAGCCGCCAACAGACCCCCGTTGTGTTGCGCCCCCTTCCACGCTCAGAAGAGACGCCTGTTGTTGCCGATCTAATTCAAGACGGGGGGTTATGGAGATAACGCAACTTCTGGGTGCGCTATACCGTTTTTAAAAAATGGGCAGGGTAATCCATGTATAAAGGGTTCACTAGGTCATTCATGGCGACAAAGACGCAAGCTTTATGATTTTCTATGCGGTGATATTATATAATATTTTATTCGATTTTCGAATATCAAAAATTATTATATAGATTCAAGCTTTGTGCAATATTATGGTGCTGGAATCATTGCCCCCACGGGATGTCCACAGGCCACATCTCGCCGTGGTTTTCGTAGTTGATGTGTCCGGCTCTATGGATCCTTATAGAGAGGAACTATCAGACGCTTTTAATCATTTTATCGATGAATGCAAAAAAAATGCAAGAGTAAGCGATATGTTGGATTTTGCTCTGATAACATTCAACCACAAAATCGATGTGCCGGTCGACTTCAGGAGCATCAAAGACGTGAGCCACATCACTTTCGAGACTGGCGGGCTTACTGCAATAACGGAGCCCATGAGAAAAGCCAAAGACATGGTTAGACAAAGGACAATGGCTTACTATCAAGCTAATGTGCAACCCTATAAGCCGTGGATCATTCTCGTGTCCGGCGGCGCCCCAGAACCAAGGGAGCCCGACTTAGCAAATTTGAAAGTCCTCGGTTCGGAACTCAAACAGCTGGAAGAGGACGGGAAGGTAAGGGTCATATCCGTCGGGGTTGGTATAAACTACGATGTGGAGGTTTTATCTGCTGTGTCAGAGCATATGCTCAAGTTTGAGAACTACGAGTTCATGGAATTAATAGAATGGGTAGGACTCAGCAAATATGTGCCAAAGGTTGCCCCTGGCGCTGAGGTTGCCCCTGGCGCTGATGCTGAGGATGGGCCGTTGCATGAGGGCCGTGTTATCCAATTCGGGCCCCAACGTAGCTGAGGTGAGGGGATGATCCACGCCTACGGAATGTCCATACAGGGATTCGACCACATCAACAAAAAGATCGTGTGCCAAGATGCATA
>WRNL01000158.1 GCA_009776625.1 Methanomassiliicoccaceae archaeon
GACGCCCCTCTCGAACCTGGTCAGTTGGACCGGCTGGTCAAGGGACACGAACGTTATCTCGCCGCCCGCCCCCTTCTCGATGGCGATGGAGCCCCGCAGCGCCAGGTCGAGCACGGCCGCCGTTATCTTGTCGCCCATTCCCGACTGCATGTTCAGCCCGCGGTAGCGGGCCAGCCTCGCGGCCACGTTGGGCTTTACGGGCGGTATCTCGCGGGTGTAGGGCTGATCGAAGCCCGGCTTGTTGCGCGGGAGCAGCCTGCTCATGGCGAGCAGGGCGAGCAGGGTCGAGGCTACCATAGCGACGATTAGCAGGATCTGGATCTTAGCCAGCAGCACGTCCCTCTCCGTGTCCTCGAGGAACTTCCTCTCCTCCTCCATTATGGAGGCGAACGTCTTGCCGGCCCCCGCCGGGGCGGCTGGGTACAGGTCCGTCTGCTGGCTCACGACGCGGATCTCGAACATCGTGTAGGCGGGGAGCATCGGGCTCTTGAACACCGCGTCGGCGGAGCCGCCGACGAACTCGCAGTAGCCGTTCGGGTCCCCGTGGCCGAAGATGCGCGTCGACCCTTGAAGGCTGCCGGCGGGCATGGAGACGGTGACCGTCAGGTCGGCGAGGTCGTGCTGGAAGGTGGTGAACACCTTGTAGTAGATGTCGACGCAGTCCGCATACGCCGCGAACGCGCCTTCGAGAACGTACGAGAAGGACACCGTGTGCTCGCCCGAGGAGGCCCTCTTGTAGAACGCGTTAGCCTCCCAGTCGCCAGAGACCGGGTTCGGGCCGCGGGCGTACATGGCCCCGCCGAAGCCGGCGTGCGAGGCGTTGCTGCCAGCGCTGTACGACACGAGCTCCGCGGGCGTACCGTCGATCATGCATTCGACGGAGGACTCCACCAGGGCGGCCCTCTTCTCCCCGGAGAACGTGATGTACATCTCGCCGCTGTCCACGCCGGACCACCGGAAGCTGTACGCCTCCGTCACGGCGAGGCTGCCGTCGCCGCGGACCTCGATGCCCACATCGGTCATGTAGTGGTCGAAGCCAGCCTCTGGGAAGTCGATGAGGAGGATGGCCGCGACGGGCGCGGCGAAGAGGATGAGGACGGCGGCGAGCACTGCCTTGTCTTTATTCTTCATCCTGTGTCCCCCCTTCCCTGCCGTTGCGCATGCGCCCTCAGAAACTGACCTTGACGTTCTCCAGCTCGGCCTCCGGCGCATCGAAGAACTCCGCCTCCTTGAACCTGAGCAACGAGGCGAACACGTTCCCCGGGAACGTCTTGACGGCCCTGTTGTACATCATCACGGAGTCGTTGTAGAAGCCGCGCGCGGCGGCTATCGCCTTTTCTATCGAGGAGAGCTCGTCCTGCAGCTTCCCGAAGCCTACGGCGGCCTTGAGGTCGGGGTACTGCTCCACGAGCGCGAACAGCTTGGCGAGGGCCGCCGTGAGCTGGCCGTCCGCCATCGCGAGGTCGCGGGCGCCCTGCGCGGACGCCCCTGCGCTACGTGCGGCGATGACGTTCTCCAGGGTCTCCCTCTCGTGCTTGGCGTAGCCCTTCACCGTCTCGACGAGGTTCGGCACGAGGTCGAACCTCTTCTTGCACTGGATCTTCACCTGGCTGAGGTTGTTCTCCACTTTCAGCTTCTTCTTGACGAAGCTGTTGTAGAACAGTATGATCGCGACCGCGGAGGCGGCCAGGAGCAGACCCAAGACTATAAGACCGATCCAAAGCGACGACATGTTGACTCCCCCTTTCCCGATGCCGTTGTTATGCACGCCGCATTATTTATACCCGCCCCGTGGGAAGGGCGCTGGAGATAACCACCGTATTATATAGTGGGGTCGATACCAATCCATACATCTGCCGGCGGCTCCGTGCCCCCGGCGAAAAGAGGGGATACACATGCGGTGGACGGGCAGAATGGCGGTTGCCGCCATGGCGGCGATAGCGGCGTTTGCGATGGCCCTGCCGGCTGCGCCGGCATCGGGCGAGGAAGGGTACAATAGCGACGGGGAGGGCTTCGTCGTCACGAGCGCAGGCCTCCTCCTGACGCCTACGGAGAGCCCCATAGCCGTGGGCCCCGTCATCATGATGCTCGGCGGCGCGGGCGAGCTGGTGTGGTCCAAGGACCTGGAATGGTCCGGCGGGGGGTACTCGGGCTTCGTATGGAACGACATCCGCTACGTCCGCTCCGCCGCTGTGGTGGAGGGCGGCTTCGTCGCAGTCGGCGAGCTCGTGGAGAAGTATGACGCAGCGGGCAGCCTGCTTTGGCAGGGGGGCTCCGACGATGGCGGCATGGCCTCGTTCTATTCCGTGGCTGCCGTGGATGACGGTTTCGTGGCCGTGGGCGAGGATCGAGACGGCGGCGGGACTGTCACGAGATTCGACGGCGACGGGGAGGTGATATGGGAGGCGTGCCTCGCCGCCCCAGGCAAGAGGTTCGTGTTCCAATCGGTGGCGGCGGCCCCGGACGGGATCTACGCCACGGGGTACTCCCACGACGCCACTCAATTCGACGACGACTGGTCGCCCAGCCCCCGCGATGCGGTGATAGCGAAGTTCAGCTACGGCGGCTCGCTCCTCTGGAGCAGCGCGAACAGCACGCTGCACGACTCCGTGTTCTGCTCGGTGGCCGCAGTGCCCGGCGGGGCGGTGGCCGTGGGCGGCTCGGCCGGCAGCCCCTTGATAGCAAGGTACGGCGACGGCGGGGCCCTGCTGTGGGAGAAGGGAGTCGCCGGCGTGTCGTCGCTCCTGTCTGTGACGGCCGTGCCCAGCGGGTTCGCAACCGTAGGTGAAACGAACCCTGGCTCCCTGTTCGACCGCGACGCGTTCATAGCGGTGTTCGACGAAACGGGCGACATCGTCTGGCAGGAGGGCTTCGGCGGGGCGGACGACGACTCCTTCAGGTCCGTTGCCGCTGTGGAGGGGGGGATCGTCGCCGTAGGCCATTCGTACCCGGGGTCTTTCGGCAACGGCGACCTCGCTGGCATCGAGTCGAAGAGCACGAGGGACACCGTCATCGCGATGTTCGACTACGCAGGCGGCGTGGGATGGGTGGAGAACACCCCATGGTCGCTGTCGGCCGCCTTCGGCTCCGGGCCGGACTTCTCCGGCCTATGGTTCTGGATCGGCGTGACGTTCATCGTCATCGGCCTGGCGTTCGCGGCGGCGTACCTGTTCTCTGCGGGGCGGCAAGGCGCGCGCGGCGCATAATTAACGGGATGGATCGGGTTCCGTCACGGCCCCCGTCACGGGTGCGGGCGGCCCAGGTCGACCAGCTTCCCGACCGCCTGGCCTATGATGTCGATGTACGCCTTGGCGTCGACCACCTTCAGGTTCTTGACGGACGCGCTGCCCCCCATGGCGACAGCCGGCACGTAGCCGTAGCACTGGCCGTACCCAAGGGGCGGCAACTTCCCTTTGACGTCGAGGTAGGGTTTCGACGCGAAAAAGTCCTTGTCTTTGATGCC
>WRNL01000159.1 GCA_009776625.1 Methanomassiliicoccaceae archaeon
GAGCCGATAACGAGCCGATAACGAGCCGATAACGAGCCGATAACGAGCCGATAACGAGCCGATAACGAGCCGATAACGAGCCGATAACGAGCCATAATACCTCACGGGTTCGTGACCAGACCACATTCTCCAAAGGGCTTAATTCTTTCGTCCCCTCTTGACGAACTCTTCCCCCCGTTTAAGCGCCTCAGAATAATCGGGGTACTCGACAGGGCCTCTCCGCTCAGCTTCGTCCATGGCGTCCAGCATACGCTGCGCCTCCTCCTCGCTGCTGATGACGAGATTCCTGTGGAAAGAAACAGTAGCCATTCTTACTCTCCCCGTGTCGTTTAAGGATGCTATTCCCTGTTGTTAAATCCTTCTGAGGACGAACACTATGCCCGACGATTCGCCGACACGCCCTGATGGCTCTCTTTCGAGGCGTCAGGGGATTTCAGCCTTCCGCTCGACCGCCCTGAATGTGATACCTCACGTGTCCGTGGAACGTTGCAGGCCCGCCGCTTTCGGCAATGGGATATATCCGTGCGCCACCATCCCCCTCCCATGAGATACGACCCCCAGCTCATTGTGGAGAGGGACGACGACATCTACCCCCCTTCCGACGACAGCCTCCTGCTGATAGGCTCGCTGGATATCCGGCCCGGGGAGAGGGTGCTGGAGATAGGGTGCGGCTCCGGGATCGTCTCGATGCACTGCGCCCTGAACGGGGCGGCCGTGACCTGCGGGGACGTCAACAGGAGGGCGGTCGAGCTGACCAGGAGGAACCTGGCGCTGAACTCCCTGGAGGCCACGGTGGTCGAGACGGACGTCTACTCCGGCGTCGAGGGGCGGTTCGACACGATAGTGTTCAACCTGCCGTACCTCCCGGTCGAGGAAGAAGGGGGCCTGGCGCTCGCATGGTCCGGCGGGGCGGACGGCCTCGGCCCGCTCCCGGCCCTCATCGCCGGCGCCCCCGCCCACCTCCTGCCGGGCGGCAGGCTGGTCGTCGTGGTGTCGTCCCTGATGTGCCAGGACGCCCTGGCGTCGCTCCTCGGCGGCCTGGCCGTTAGGGTGCTGTCGGAGCTCCCCCTGTTCTTCGAGAGGCTGAGCGTCCTCGAGATCAGCCTATGAGCCTCTTTATCTCCTTCTCGAGGAGGTCGCTCGCCTGCTTCCCGTCGATCCTCCCCCTCAGGGCGGCCATGACCGGGCCCATCAGGGGCCCTTTGGCGTCCATGCCCTTCGACCTGACGAAACCCTCGCGCTCCCTCACCACCGCCGCTATGACCTCCGCGGCCTCGTCGGCGCCCACCGCCCCCAGCCCGAGCTTGCTTATGGCCTCCTCGGGGCCGGACCCCTGGGCCATCTCCCTCAGCAGCGAGGGGAGCGCCTCCTTCGAGAACCGGTTGGCCCTCAGGAGCCCGAACGCCTCCATGATGCGGGCGTCGCTTATGGAGTCCGGGTCCAGGCGCTCGCGCTCCAGCTCCGCGAAGGTGCTGGTGAGGGCGGTCGCCGCCACGGCGGCCATGCCCGTCGAGTCGGATATCCTCGCGAAGAGCCCGTCGCGGCCCTGCCTCACGATCTGGCCCGCCTGCTGCGCGTTTATCCCGTAGGTGGACACGAGCCTCCTCTCCGCCTCCTCGGGGAGCTCCGGCAGGCCGCCCATGATGCGGCCCAGCCTCTCCTCGGTCATCGGGATCGGGGGCACGTCCGTCTCCGGGTACATCCTCGCCGCCCCCGGGAGCGGCCTCGAGTACCGCGTCGTGCCGTCCGGCAGCGGGTCCCTCGTCTCCTCCGGCACGCCGTCTATGGCGGCGTTCGCCCTCCCGACCGCGACCTCCAGGGCGCCGGTGGCCCTCTTCTCCCGCTCGGCGCACATCACGAAGGCGTCCCCCTGCGACAGCCCCAGGCGCGACCTCAGGGCGTCCACCAGCCCGGCCTCTATGCCGTAGTCGGGCAGCTCGTCGGAGTGGAATATCCCCTTCACGCCCCTTGTCCTGGCGTACTGCGCCATCTCTGCGCCCAGCCTCAGCCTCCCGCCGTCACCCTTCAGCACCCCGGCGAACCCCGGCAGCGCCACGGCGATCACCTTCCCGCCGCCCTCGAGCGCCCCCCTGATGACCTTGGAGCCGCTCCCGGAGAACATCTCGGTGACGTCCACCGGCAGGAAGGCCGCCGGAGCCGCCCCCTTGGCGCCCAGTGCCTCCTTCACCCTGATGAGCATCCTCTGCCTCTCCATCTCGTTCCTCACGTAGTCGGGGAGCAGCCTGAGCTCCTGCGCCCCCTTGATCTCGACCCTTGCCCCTCCCGGTATGGATATGTTCAGGTCCTCGCGTATCGTGCCTATCCCGCGCTTGACCCTTTTCGTCGCCCTCAGTATCGTCCCGAGCCTGAGCGCGACCTCCATCACCTCCTCGGGCGTCTCCATGTCCGGCGCGGTGGCCACCTCTATCAGCGGTATCCCCAGCCTGTCGAGGCGGTACAGCACCTCGCTCCCGTCGGACTCGAGCTTCCTTGCGGAGTCCTCCTCCAGGCAGACCGTCTGTATCCCCACCCTCTTGCCGTTGACGTCCACCGCCCCGTCGACGGATATGAGCGCCGTCCTCTGGTAGCCGGTGGTGTTCGACCCGTCTATGGCCATCTTCCTCATGAAGTGGACCTCGTCGATGACCCTGGCGCCCAGCATCATCGAGAACGTCAGGGCCGTGTCCATGGCGTCGCCGTTCACGTCGTGGGGGGGCTCCTCGTCCAGGTCGGCCAGGCAGGTGCTGCCCTCGCAGCACTGGTACCTGAACGCCTCGTCCTTCTTGGACTGGGCGAGCGCCGCCCTGTCCATCTCCCCCAGCTCGCTGGCGGTGGGCCTCAGCCTGCGGTAGAACGCGCCGCGCCCCTCGTCCCTGAGGGAGCTCTCGCAGTCGCAGAACAGCTTCCTCGTGTCGAGCTGCTGGTGGATCTCGATGCCGCATTTCAGCTCCCTCTCAGACATCCACTTCCCTCCTGTCGCCCATCTCGTCCGCGAGGGGCGTCCGCATGAGCCTCCTGGCCCCTTCCGCGTCCTCGGAGTTCGCCAGCGCCCACATCAGCTTGACGTAGGCGGTCTCCGGCAGCATGTCCAGGACGGCCGTCGCGCCCGCCGATATCATGTCCCTGCCTGTGCTGTAGACGTTGAGGTTCGTCCTGCCGCCTATGCACTGGGACGTGACCACGACCACCGTGCCGTTGTCGCACGCCCTCTTTATCAGGGGGATCATGCCCTCGCCCACGTGGCCGAGGCCCGTGCCGGCGATGACGACCCCCTTGCTCTTCATTATCACGCCCTCGAAGAGGGACGGGTCCATGCCGGGGTAGTACTGCAGGAGCGCCACCGACCCCTCCATGCCCGTCGCCGCGACCGTCTCCCCCGCCGAGGGGGGCCTCCCCGCCCTCGTGGGCCTGATCGCGCCCGCCTCGTCCAGGAAGGCCACCGGCGGG
>WRNL01000160.1 GCA_009776625.1 Methanomassiliicoccaceae archaeon
GGGGGGGGGGGCTTCACGGAAATATGGCTGCTTGAAAGGCGGTTGTTCGCCCTGACCTCGAAGTCGAACTTACCTGCATGCCCTTACCTGCCCTTGCATGCCCTTACCTGCCCTTGCATGCCCTTTACCTGCCCTTGCATGCCCTTTACCTGCCCTTGCATGCCCTATCGCAACAAGCACGTAACATGGCGTATAGAAACAAAAAGACGTGGGCACAGGTTGTGTTTTGAAAAGATGCCTATTCCCAGATGTTCTTTCTTGGTTTCAACAGGAACGGGGATTGAGGGTGTGACACGCCGATGTCTGGAACTGCCAGGGGGGAGATGATGCCATCTCGGCATGGGGCGAGGTTGCGGATGGGGGCTGAAGGATCGTTTACTCGTGGCCGCCTCGGGCCATGTCGCCCGTCAACGGCCACAGGGTTCATTGGCACAATAAGACCAATCTGAATAGGCCGCTTTCGGAAGATTCGCTGATGACCCTGAACCCGTTTTCTTCATAGAACCCCAACAGCTCCCTCTTGCAGTCGACGCACACGACCCTCCCGCCACATATCTCCCGTGCCTTGCGGAACATCCCCATCGCCTTGTCTATTATCTGTGGGCCTATCTTCTCCTCGACACCTTTCGCCTTACATACCTGACCAATCAGAAAAGCCGTGGTCGGCCCCTCGACAGCGTTCATCTTCTTCTTTAGGGTGTTCGACACAGGCCATTCGTCCTTTATCTCTAGGACTGTGCTCGCAAGGGAAAAGTACCCGATGATCCGTTCGTCGTGTACAAGAAGGAACGTCCTGGCGAGGTCGCGTCTCTCGAATTCTACCGCTCTGTTGCGTAGGAACAGCTCAAGCTCCTTGTCCCTGTCGCATATGAAACTGCACAGGTACTCCGTGACGTCCTCGGCCGCCCACTCTTCGATCATCATTGAGAGCGGGACAATGTCGTATTTCACTTCTTGAGTCCCCTTTTGACGAATTCCTCTCCCCTTTTCAGTTCTTCGTCTATATCGGGGTATTCAAGGGGCCCCCTTCTTTCAGCCTCCTCTATGGCATCCAACATACGCTGCGCCTCCTCCTCGGTGCTGATCACGAGGTTGGTGAAGAATGAGATGGTTGCCATTTTTTTACCCTCTGACGCAGGATATAATGCCTCGCCAGTATTAAGCATTTCTATGACACGTCGCCCAGCGCCCCTCGTGCCCGCTCCAGCACGCTCATACGGCCAGGACAGATACGCTCGGCCTACCCTTGCGCAACGCTCCATGGGGTGAATATCAGCCCAGCCAGCTCCATGGGGCGCGTTTTTGGGTCGCGGCGTCTGTGCGGGTACGCCGTTTATCGTCCGCAGCCTTTCTGGTCGCTCCCTTCCAGCGTGGAGCGCCCTCGGTCGCGCTTGCCGGCGTGCAAACCTTATCTACTACCTACACAATGGAACAGGCGAGGCAAACCAATGGCGATAAGACTGGCGGTCCCCAACAAAGGAAGGCTCAACGAGCGGGCCGTGGAGCTGCTGCTGAAATCAGGGATAGACCTCGGCGAGGACTGGGGGCGGAGGCTCTACGTCACGGCGAGGGACCAGGGCGTGGAGGTCATGTTCGTCCGGGCGCAGGACATACCGGCGTTCATCGCGTCCGGGGCGATAGACCTGGGGGTGACCGGGGAGGACATCGCCGCGGAGTCGGGCGCCCCCCTCAAGAGGCTCATGGGCCTGGAGTTCGGCCACTGCCGCCTCTCCGTCGCCGCCCCCGAGTCCTCCGGGATCAAGGGCGAGGGCGACATACCCGACGGCGCGAGGGTCGCGACGTCGTTCCCCAGGCTCACCCGGGAGTTCTTCGAGTCCAAGGGCAAGGGGGTGGAGGTCATCGAGATATCCGGCGCGGCGGAGATCATGCCGTACCTGGGCATATCCGACCTGATAGTGGACCTCGTCGCGTCGGGGTCGACGCTGAAGATGAACCGGCTCGCCGAGGTGGCGAAGATAATGGACTCCCAGGCCGCCGTGTTCACGTCCGAGGCGTCCCTCAAAGCGAAGGGGGCGGAGATCGCCGACGTGGTCGACTCCATAAGGAGCGTGATGGCCGCCGAGGAGAGGAAGTACCTCATGGCCGACGTCCCCAAGGGCAGGCTGGGCGACGTGGGGCGGATGTTCCCCGGGATCGGGGGGCCGACCGTGCTCAGCATCGCCGGCAACGACGAGATGGTCGCCGTCCATGTGGTGATCGCCTCCAAGGACGTCTACAAGGCGGTCAACGACCTCAAGAGGCTCGGCGCCAAGGGCATACTCTCGGTGACGATAGACAGGCTGGTGGAGTGATGCCCTCGCGGGACATCATGAGGAGCACCACCAGGGATTTCAAAAAATACTACAGCCCCGACGTGGGGGGCGCGGTGAGGATGGACACAAACACCAACGTCCTCGGCTCGAACCCCGCCGCGGCGGAGTACCTGAGGGGGCAGGACATCGACCTGAACGAGTACCCGGTCACGTACTCGGACAACCTCAGGCGCGCCCTCGCGTCCCTCTACGGCCTGGACATGGAGAACTTCGTCGTCGGCAGCGGGTCGGACGAGATACTCGACGTGGCCTTCAAGACGTTCACGGAATGGGGCGACGACTGCCTGGTCCCGTACCCCTCCTACACCCTGTACGACTATTTCGCCCAGATGAACGGCGGCTCCGTGAGGCACTCCGAGCTTACAGAGGACTTCCAGCTCGACGTGGACGACATCGCGTCGTCCGGGGCGAGGATTGCGATCGTCGCGTCCCCCAACAACCCCACCGGCAACTCCCTCCGGCAGAGGGACATGGAGGACCTCCTCGCCCGGTTCGAGGGCATAGTGGTCGTGGACGAGGCCTACGGGGAGTACTCCGACAGCTCCATGATACCGCGGGTCGACGAGTTCGACAACCTGGTGGTGGCCAGGACGTTCTCCAAGGCCTACGCCATGGCCGCCCTGAGGGTGGGGTACGCGGTGACCAACAGGGACGTCTCGGACATGATGAACTCCGTGAAGATACCGTACTCGCTGAACGGCCTGAGCGAGGGCGCGGCGATAGCGGCGGTGAGGGACCAGGGCTTCATAGAGAGGAGTAAGAAAATGGTCGCCGAGGAGAGGCCTAGGCTGGCCGCCGGCCTCTCTGCGCTCGGCTTCGAGCCCTTCCCCTCTGACTCCAACTTCATCCTCGCAAGGTCCCCCATCGGCCACGCCGCGCTCACGGCGGCCTTGAAGGAGAGGGGCGTGCTGATAAGGGACTTCGGCAGCAAGAGGAGGCTGGAGAACTGCGTCCGTTTCACGGTGGGCACGGGGGAGATGAACAGCGAGCTCCTCCAGAAGATCGGGGACATCGTGGGGGGGCGCCGCTGACCCCAGCATGCCCGCGGGGGGGCGCATGATAGTCATACCGGCCGTGGACGTGCTGGACCACAAGGTGGTCCAGCTCGTG
>WRNL01000161.1 GCA_009776625.1 Methanomassiliicoccaceae archaeon
CCCCCGTTCCGGGCTGACGTTGCCCAGAACAGCCTCGGAAGCCCTGGCATGCATGGCTGAGAGACCCTGTTGCCGTCGCGAACGTATATATGCGGCGACAACATGGAGCCGTGTGAGGAAAAGGAGGCTCCCGCGAATGCCTACAAGGTCGTTCGATATCGATTTGGTCCTGGACACGGACGAGGCGCTGCAGAATTTCCTCGATGCGATCGAGGAGGCGGACCGCAGGGGGCCCCGCGTCATACGCGATTTTTCAGAAGAACTCGCGAGAGGGAAGGCGTTGATCGCGAAAGGGTGTCCCTTTGACGATTGACCTGATACCCGTCAGCATAGGCGACATCGCAGAGGACTGGGATCCAGAACACGTCGGAAGGCTGTCAGGCGCCTTCGGTTGCAAGCGCGACTTAGGCCTCGAGAGGTTCCTTATGCATGACGCGATGCCTTTCCATAAGAAGCATCGCCCAAGGACGTACCTGTTCCTGTCGGCGGATTCTAAGAATGTCCTCGCTTATGTGACCCTTGGCATAAAATCCCTGAAGGTCCCCAAAGAGAACAAGCTCACGAACAGGGTCAAGAAGGAGATGGACATCTACAAAGGGGTGTCCCAATCGTACCTGATCGGCCAGCTTGGCAAACCCGACGGCGTGGAGAAAGGCATCAGGCCGGAACCGATAGAGCTCGCGCTTGACGTGTTCGAGCGGAGTTTCAGAGCGGTGGGGTGCAGGACAGTGAGGCTGGACTGCAAACGCGAGCTCGTCGGGTTCTACGAGGACAACGGGTTCAAGATGGTGTCGCAGGAAGAGGGCGGCGGCGAACTGCGCCACATGGTCTTCCTGTTCTGACGCGCCCGGTCCCCATATGTACGGCATCGGGTTGTCTGGATTATGGGTCTCCGACGGCCGTTGCGGCTGTAAATAACCACGGGGACTCGGGTTGAATCGGAGTTGGAGCTACAACATACCGTATCACGGACCGCCGTTTGTGTGTGACGCGGCGGCATCCGCCTGACGGCGGGACTCGGCCCACTGGCTCTGCCCCGGGGCGCGCCCCGCAGGGGCGCCGGCCCCGGGCAGGGGCCATGGCGCATCCCCCGATGCGGCGAGGGGGCGTGGAGGTGCTTGTCTATAAGACGCCTGCAGACGACCTGCCGCGACAGGGGCGGGGGGCTGTCACCTATCCCGGGGCTGGACCGCCAGCCCGTCCCTTCGTGCGCGCCCGGAGTGACACCTGGCCCCGAACATGCGCCCGGCGGCCCCCTGGCGCGCCCGCGATGTGGATGACGCCGCGCCCTCCAATAAAGGAACACGGTCTCAGGAACAAAAACAAACCGAAAATAAACCAAAAACAAACCGAAAATAAACCAAAAATAAACCAAAGATAAACCAAAGATAAACCGATGATTCAGTCGAGTGTGCGTAATGTGGGTTCTTTCGCCGCGGGCCTTCCTGTTTAGCGGCACTCTGGTTGGAGATGGGTGGGTTTCGACCAGAGTTTCTCGGCAAGATGGGTTCCTATCTGGAGGCGCTGGGCCGCGACCATAGGGGGCCGGACGAGAACCCTGGCATTGGCGTAATCCTTTGCACGAGCAAAGAGGAGGGAGTCGTAGAGCACGCCATGGGCAGGATCCTTCCCCCCACGGTGGTTTCAGAATACAGAACACAGTCGATCGACAAAGAACTGCTCGAGGTGAAATCGCGTGAGCACAGGGGGCCGCTTCCTGAAAGGGGCGCGGACGGATGCGGATGGGCCGCTTTGCTCAGCCCGCCCGCATCCGGCGAATCCATATTCGGATCGTGTCGCCGCCGGTGACACTTTCCCGCTGGAGCCTGACCTCGACGGTTCGTGTCGGGCTTCATGGCCGCAAGGTCGTTCGGCATCGTTTTCCGAGGCCGTGGCCGACCGGTTGGGGAAGAATGGCTCTTTATCATAATATCACAATCTATTTAAAAATATAAAAATTGTGATATTATGTTATAACAATATTTAATTAAATTACATATATTGACACCGATTTCTGCTAAATGTGGCGCATTAATGTTATATCATAATATTACATTAAACAAGATAACATTAAAAATGTTACAACATAGATAAAGATTTAATAATCGGACATCATAGCGCACGCCATGAGCGACCTCGTCAAAAGAGAGCTGTACCTGGAGAAGATACGCCCGTTCATAGGCATGCCCCTGATAAAGGTGATAACCGGGATCAGAAGGTGCGGGAAGTCGTCGATGTTCTCCCAGATAATAGACGAGCTCGTCGAGTCCGGCGTCGGGAGGGACAGGGTGGTCAGGCTCAGCCTGGACAACATAGCCAACGCCCCGCTGCTCGACCCGGCGAGGCTTTACGGGCACGTCATCGACTCGACGCCGGGCCCCGGGAAGTACTTCGTGTTCCTCGACGAGGTCCAGAACGTCACGGAATGGGAGAGGGTCGTCAACTCCCTCCTCCAGGAGGAGAGGCTGGACATCTACATATCCGGCTCCAATTCGAAGATGCTCTCCTCCGAGCTGGCGACGTTCATCGCGGGCAGGTACGTGTCCATCGAGATGCATACCCTGTCCTTCAGGGAGTTCATCGAGTTCAAGAGGAGGTTCGCATCGTACTCGGGCGAGGGGAGGGACCTCCTCAGGGACTATATCCGGAGAGGGGGGTTCCCCCTCGCGTCCGCCGGCGACCTCAGCCTCGTCGCCGCCGACATGATCGTCACCGACACGTACAACTCGATATTCCGCAGGGACACGGCGGAGAGGAACGGGATAAGGAACACGCAGCTGCTGGAGACCATAGCCAGATTCATGTTCGACAACATCGGGAACCCCTTCTCGGCAAGGAGCATAAGCCGCGAGTTCGAAAGGCAGGGGACGAAGCTCGACGCGGGCAGGATCCTGCAGTACCTGGGATTTCTGGAGAAGGCCTACCTGATAAGGAATGTCCAAAGGTACGACATCCGAGGGAAGAGGATAATCGGCTCGGAGGAGAAGTACTATGTGTCGGACGTATCGCTGATATACGCCCTGAACGGGTTCAAGAAGGGCATGCTGTCGATGATCGAGGAGAACATCGTCTACCTGGAGCTTCTGAGGAGGGGCTACCGCGTCACCACGGGGAGGGCCGCGAGCAAGGGCGAGGTGGACTTCGTCGCTGAGAAGGGGGGCAGGACGATCTATGTGCAGGTGACGCACATGATGCCCACGAAGGAGACGGCGGAGAGGGAGTTCGGCTCATTGGAGTCGATCGACGACAACTACCCCAAGTTCGTGGTGGTCGCGGAGGACGGATGGCCCGCGGACGGGGCGGGCATAGCCCAGATTGGGCTGGCGGACTTTCTGCTGTCCGACGAGTATTGAGCGGGGCTCGGCTCCCTGGCTCTGCCCCGGGGCGCGCCCCGCAGGGGCGCCGGCCCGGGGCAGG
>WRNL01000162.1 GCA_009776625.1 Methanomassiliicoccaceae archaeon
GCCCCAGCCACTCCATCCCCGTCGTGGCGGCCAGCGCCTTGAACACGGACACCGTGTTCGAGAAGCGGGGGGACGGGCTCCCCCCCGAGAGCAGCCCCACGGCTGACCCCGGGTGGCCCCTGTCCTTGAACCATGCGGGCTGGAACCTGTCGATGACCGTCTTGATCGCCGAGGACGGCCCGCTGAAGCGAGTGGGGCTCGCCAGGGCGAGAAGGTCGCTGCCCCTGAACGCCTCGTAGACCTCGCCCATGCCGTCGGCGATCACGCACTCCCCGTCGGCGGAGCAGAGGCCGCACCCCGTGCAGTGGCGTATGTCCATGTCTATGGGGAATATGACGCCGGAGGCGACGCCGCGGGAGGCCAGCCCCTCTGCGAAGGACCGGCACATCTCCGAGGTGAACCCCCCGTCCCTGCTCCCGCACACGACCAATGCCCTCATGGCCTGGGATAACGCCATGCACTCCTTTTATATGTTCTGAGTGATTCTGCCAGTTGTAAGGAGGGAACATGGCTGCTTTTCCAAGGAGGAGGACGGCGTGCCCCGCAGGGGCGCTGCTAACCGGCAACGACAGCTTCACCAAGAGGAAGACGATGGACTTCCCCAGGACGGTCCTGCTGGGGCACGACATGATAGAGCAGGTGGCGGACGCCTGCAAATCCCTGCAGTTCGGCAAGAAGGGGGTGATCGTGACCGGCTCGGACACCCACTCGGCGGCCGGCAGGCGGGTCGAGGAGCTCATGTCCGTAAGTTACGACGCGAAGGTCGTGCTCACCGGGAGCGCCACCATGGACAACGTCAGGGTCGTCGAGGAGGAGGCGAGGGCGCACAAGGCCAAGTTCCTGCTGGCGGTGGGGGGCGGGAGCAAGATCGACATCACCAAGATGGTCGCGTACGACCTCGGCATACCCTTCCTGAGCATACCCACCTCCGTGGCGCACGACGGGATCGCGTCGGACCGCGCCTCCATCAAGTCGGACGGCAGGTCCGTGTCCGTGAGCGCCGCGTCGCCCATCGGCATAATCGCCGACACCAGGGTGATCAACGACGCCCCGTTCAAGTACCTGGCGGCCGGTTGCGCCGACGTGATATCCAACCTCACCGCCCTGAGGGACTGGGAGATCGCCAACAAGGTGAAGAAGGAGGAGATAAGCAGCTCCGCCTGCATAATATCGAGGTTCGCCGCCGAGGAGATAATCTTCAACAGCGGGTCCATAAAGGAGGGCTACGAGGAGAGCGTGTGGCTCGTCCTGAAGCCGATAATAGCGTCCGGCCTGTCCATGGGCGTGGCCGGCAGCTCCAGGCCCACCAGCGGCTCCGAGCACATGTTCTCCCATGCGCTGGACGCCATAAGGCCCGACACGGCGCTCCACGGGGCCCAGTGCGGGGTCGGCACGATAATGATGATGAAGCTCCAGCGCGGGAACTGGAAGAGGGTGAGGGACGCCCTCAAATGCATCGGCGCGCCCACCACCGCCGCCGAGCTCGGCTTCTCCGACGACGAGATAATCGAGGCCCTGGTCAGGGCCAGGGGCATGCGCGAGGACAGGTACACCGTGCTGGGGGAGAAGGGGCTCACCCGGAGGGCGGCGGAGAAGGTGGCGAGGGACACGGGGGTGATCTGAGCCATGGCCGCCATAACGCTGATAAGCGAGGCGCAGGCCAGGGAGGGCGGCAGGTTCTACTACGTGGGCCCCCAGGCCGAGTGCGCCGGCTGCAAGCTCAAGGGGGTGTGCTTCAACCTCGAGCAGGGCGCCCTGTACGAGATCACCGCCGTGAGGGGCCAGGCCCACGACTGCGCCTTCAACGAGGACAAGGCGCGTGTGGTCGAGATCAAGAAGGTAGCCCGGAGGGCGGCGGTGCCGAAGAAGTCGGCGATCGAGGGCAGCGTGACGACGTTCCAAAGGCCGGCGTGCCAGAGGCTGGACTGCGGCAACCACGGGTCGTGCCACCCGGAGGAGTTCGAGGCGGGCCGGAAGTACACGGTCGTAGAGATCGAGGGGGACGCGGAATGCCCCCTCGGCGAGAGCCTGGTGTTCGTCAAGCTGTTCTGAGACGGTCAGCCGAGCGCCGCCTCGATCAGGAGCGCCATGGCGGCGCCGACCGCGCCCGCGCGCACGTCGCCCCTGCCGCCGCCGAACCTGAACTCCCGGGCGAAGGAACCCTTCTCGGAAGAGACGCCCATCCAGACTAGCCCGACGGGCTTGGCGGCGGTCCCCCCGCCGGGGCCGGCCACGCCGGTCACAGACACGGCGACGTCGGACCCGAACAGCGCCCTCGCCCCGTCGGCCATCTCCACGGCGGCCTCCCCGCTCACCGCGCCGTGCGCGGCCAGGGTGGACGCCCGGACCCCGAGCAGCCTCTCCTTGGCGGCGTTGCTGTACGTGACCGCGCCGCCCAGGAAGTACTCGCCCGACCCCGGCACGGACGTGACGGCCGCGCCGAGCATGCCGCCCGTGCACGACTCCGCCACGGACAGCGTGACCCCCCTCCCGGCGAGCGCCTCGCGGAGCTCCTCGGCGGTGGCCACGTCAGTCCCTCCCCGAGATCTCCCTCAGCCTGCCCACGCCGTCCGTATAGTCTATGACCTCGGCGGCCTTCCTCGGGACCAGGGGCCGCCAGCCGTCGCCCTCGACCATCTTCCTCCTCACGACGGTGCCGGAGTACACCTCCCGGTTGTAGAGGGGCGTCTCCCTCAGCTCGTACCCTGCCTCCTTGAACAGGCGCCTGGTGAGGGGGTTGTTGCTGTAGACGGTGGAGAACGGCGGGGAGAGGGACTCCACCTGGGCCACCCACAGGGAGTACCTGTTGACGTCCTCTATGGGCACGATACAGTAGTTGGCTATGCCCTCGTCCCTCATCACCTCGTCTATCATCAGGTACCTCTCCCCTGCGGTGAACGGGTTGTCGGGCTCGTGGGAGTACTGGGCGCTGCCGATCCCAATCGTCAGGTTCTCGGACTCGGCCGCGCATTTGCGGATGACCTCCATATGCCCGTTGTGTAGGGGCTGGAACCTCCCGATCATCAGCGAGTGCCCGGTGAAATGGCGCTTGGATACCATGACGCCCTATCGGCGTCAGAAGATAAAAATGGTTCTGTAAGATGCCCCTGGGACGCCCGCCTGCGCCCCAGGGTGAAGGGGTCGTCAGGGGCCCGCCAACCCGTCCTCCTCCTCGTCCCTCCTCCTGCGCCACAGCAGCAGTAGCAGCAGGAGGATCAGGAAGAGGAACAGCGCGACGCCGGCGATGAGCCATGGGAAGCTGTCGCCCCCGTCGTCGAAGTACAGCTCCAGGGCCGTGCCCGAGGTGACGGTCAGGGATATCTCGGCATCGGTGTAGACGGCCGCCCCCCGCCGCCACTCCTTGAACTGGCCGCCGCTGTC
>WRNL01000163.1 GCA_009776625.1 Methanomassiliicoccaceae archaeon
GGGCGAGGAGGGCCGGCTACACCCCTGTCGTCGTGTCCCCCTTCGGGCCCGTGCCCGCCGAGCTCGACGAGGTCTACCCCATAGCGCAGTCCGTGTTCCCGAGGGTGCAGGACGCCGAGACCCTCATAGAGTCGGAGTCGGCCACGGTAAGGTTCGTCCAGGGCAAGTTCACCGAGGCGGTCAACGGGCGCGATGTCGGGGACGGCGGCCCCGAGGGCTACGACCCGGACCTGGCGAGGGCCGAGGCCGTCTCCCGCTACCAGTTCGGGGGGGAGGCCACCGCCGCGCTCTTCAGGGGCGCGGTGGAGCTGGTCGTGAGCAAGAACACGGGGAAGATAAGGAACGTCATCTCCGACGGGGAGCACGTGCTCTCCATGAGGGCGGGGGACGGGCTGTACACCCTGAGGAAGGAGGGCGCGGACAGGGTGGCGTCCGCCGTCCCTGCGCCGTTCATGAGGGTCGAAGTCTCGGACGACGCCGTCCCCTTCGTCTCGGAGGGGAGGAACGTGTTCTGCCGGTTCGTCACCGGGTGCGACGATAGCCTGAGGCCCATGGAGGAGGCGATCGTCACGGACCAGGGCGGCAGGGTGATAGCCACCGGCCGCATGATGCTTACGGCCGACGAGATAAGATCATTCAAGAAAGGGGTCGCCGTCAAGGTCAGGAGCGGGTCCGGCGACGAGGCCTGACGCCTCCTCGGCGGCCTTCACGCAGGCCATGAGGTCGTCGGCGGTGTTCCTCAGCGGGCCCGCCCCGTCCGCCGACATCCTCATCACCAGCGTGCGCCCCTGCAGCTCCGCCGTCACGTAACCCCCGTTGTCAGGGGACACGGCGTCGAGGACGGCCCTCGCCGTCCCCTCGTCGCCGTACTCGATGCGGAGGGTCAGCTCGATCATGCCTCACCGCCTCTGCCCGAGCACGTTCCTGCGGATGGCCTCCCCCGCCTCCGCAGTCGTCAGGCCCCCGCCCAGGTCCCGCGTCGTGAGGCCGTCGTCGAGGCAGCGCCTCACCGACGCGCGGATCATCGCCCCCTCCTCCGGGTAGCCGAGGTTCTCCAGCATCATCTGCGCCGCCAGCGCGGCGGCTATGGGGTTGGCCTTGTTCTGGCCCGCGATGTCTGGGGCGGACCCGTGGATGGGCTCGAACATGCTGACCCCGCTGGGGTTGATGTTGCCGCTCGCGCCCATGCCGAGGCCCCCCTGGAGCTGCGCGCCCAGGTCGGTCAGTATGTCCCCGAAGAGGTTCGGCACGGCGACGACGCCGAAGGTCTCCGGCCTGACTATCATGGCCATCGCCATCGCGTCCACGTACATGAAGTCCAGCCCCATCCCGTGCTCCTTGGACTTCTCCTCGAATATCTCCCTCTGCATCCCGTAGATGTGGGTGCATACGTTCGCCTTGTCCACGAGGGTCACCTTGTCAAGCCCCCTCGCCTCGGCGTACCCGAAGGCGTAGTCGGCGAACCTGGTGACGCCCTTCCTCGACAGCAGCCCGATCTCGAAGGCGAACTCGTCGCCGTTGGAGGGCCTTGCCGCAAGATCCATCTCTAGGTCGTACAGCTCCCTGCTGACCCTGATGCGCGCCTCCCCCTTCCCGCCGCCGAAGACGCCCCCGGCGCCCATGTAGAAGTCCTCCGTGTTCTCCCTCAGGAAATGTATGTCGAAGGGGACATCCCGTTTCAGCGGCACCAGGGGGAACCACGACGTCACGGGCCTCAGGTTGATGTACTGGTCGAACACCGCCCTCATCCTGAGGAGCACGCCCTGCTCCAGCACGCCCGGCCTGACCCTGGGGTCGCCGATGGCCCCGAAGTATATGGCGTCCTTGCCCCTGAGCCCCGCGACGTCACTGTCGGTGAGGAGCTCGCCCGTCCTCAGGTACCTCTCGGAGCCGATGTCGAACAGCTCCCCGTCGTAGTCGAAGGACGACACCTCGCAGACCGCGTCCAGGATGCGGAGCCCGGCGTCGATGACCTCCTTCCCGATCCCGTCGCCGGGGACTATGGCAAGGTGCTTCAGAACCTCCCCTCCTTGACCATGTTGACCAGCCCCCCGCACTCCACCAGCTGCGCTATGAAGGGGGGATGCCTGGGGAAGGACGACACCTCCCCGGTGCCGGCGTCCCTGACGGTCCCGCTGTCGGCATGCACCTCCAGCGTCCCGCCCTCCTCGACGCCCGTGGCGCATTCGACGAGCAGCAGCCCGATGTTCATCGAGTTGCGGTAGAAGATGCGGGCGAACGACTCCGCCACGATGCACGAGAACCCCGCCTGCATAAGCGACAGGGGGGCGTGCTCGCGGGACGACCCGCAACCGAAGTTCTTCCCCGCCACGAGTATGTCGCCCTTCCTGACCTCGGCGGCGACGCCGGGCCTGACCTTCTCGAATATGAAGTCGCCCAGGCGGGGCAGGTTCGCCGACACCAGGTGCTCGGCGGGTATTATCTGGTCCGTGTCGACGTTGTCGCCGAACCTCCAGACCCTTCCGGCGATGTCGGCCATCAGCGCCCCCCCAGCTGGTCTGGGGAGGCTATCCTCCCCGCTATGGCGGAGGCGGCCACGACGCCGGGCCCGGCCAGGTAGACCTCCGAGTCCTTGTCGCCCATCCTCCCTATGAAGTTCCTGTTGGTGGAGGACACCGCCCTCTCGCCCGCCGCCAGTATGCCCATGTGCCCGCCCAGGCATGCGCCGCAGGTCGGGCCGGATATGAACGCCCCGGCATCCAGGAACACCCGTGCCAGCCCCTCGTCCAGCATCTGCCCGTACACCCTCTGGGAGGCCGGCACCACCAGGAACCTCACGTCCGGGTGCACCTTCCTGCCCTCGACCACCTTAGCCGCTATGCGCATGTCCTCTATGCGCCCGTTGGTGCAGGAGCCAAGGTACGCCTGGTCGATCCTCACGTCGGCCTCCCTCACCGGGCGGCCGTTGCTGGGGAGGTGCGGGAACGCCACCATCGGCTCTATCTCGGACAGGTCGTACCTGATGGTCCGGCAGTAATCCGCGTCGGCGTCGGCCGAGACGGGCGACCACTCGCCCCTAGCGGTGCCCCTGACGTACTCCTCCGTCAGCCGGTCGCAGGGGAACACCCCCGCCTTGCCCCCGGCCTCTATGGCCATGTTGGAGACCGTCAGCCGGTCGGGGACGCCCATGCCCCCCACCCCGTCGCCGTGGAACTCGAGCGCCTTGTAGTTCGCCCCGTCCACCCCTATGTCCGTTATGATCCTTATTATCAGGTCCTTCCCCCCGACGTCCCCCCCGAACCTGCCGGAGAGCTCCACCCTTATCGTCTCGGGGACCTTGAACCACAGCTTGCCGGTGGCGAACGCCACC
>WRNL01000164.1 GCA_009776625.1 Methanomassiliicoccaceae archaeon
GTCCCTATGCCGAGGCCGGAGCCGATACCGACGACCACTGCGTACACAGGGAACACCAGCCCCAGGGCGGCCATGGCGTTCCCGCCGAGCCCGGTGACCCAGAAGCTGTCGACGAGGTTGTTGCCCTGCTGGGCCAGGAGCGCCACGGCTATCGGTATCGAGAAGGCCACGATCGCCTTCCTCGGGTCGCCCAGCATGACCTCCACGCCCTTCGTCGCAGACGCTACCATGTTCCGTAATATGCCTCGGCTAATATGAATTGTCCTTCAACGGAGCCTCCAATTCAACGCCCACTTCATTCAAACATAACGTAGGGGCGGATGCCTGTCCTGTCCGAACTGTTCCCACATGGGTGCGGCTTGACCGCCTATGCCGCAAGGGGAGGGCGGCCAAAAAACAACAGGCGTGTAACCCAGGTGTCCTCTGCGTGTCCTCCTTTGGTAGAAATTTTTTGTGACGGCACCCATGTGTTCCTTTGTTTCAGCACTATGCCACTCATGTTCTGAAACGTGCTTAGACTGTTGCTTTTAATGTTCCAAAATATGTATGAAATGATGTTTTCAGTGTCCCAAAATATGCATGAAATGATGTTTTCAGTGTCCCAAAATATGTATGAAATGATGTTTTCAGTGTCCCAAAATATGTATGAAATGATGTTTTCAGTGTCCCAAAATATGCATATTAGGTTGCTCTCAATGGCTTGATTTGTACACATGCCGCCCTACATGGCGATGTTCCTGTGAGCTGGGAGGGCGTGCCGTGCCAGCCTAAAGGTTAAATCAGACCTCAGGGATAGGCCCGGCATGAGAATAGCCGCCGTGCTGCACGACAGGTGCCGGAGCCGCAAGTGCAACAAGGAGTGCGTCAAGTTCTGCCCGATGGTGCGGACTGGTTCCGAATGCGTCACCTTCAACGAGAAAGGGAAGCCCGTCATCTCCGAGGCGCTGTGCCAGGGATGCGGGATCTGCGTCAACAAGTGCCAGTTCGGGGCGATAAAGATCATCGGCCTCGCCGACGAGCTCAAAGGCGAGATGGTCCACCAGTACGGCGAGAACGCCTTCCGGCTGTACAGGCTCCCGGTCCCCAAGAAGGGGGTCATCACCGGCATACTGGGGCCCAACGGCATAGGCAAGACCACCGCCATACGTATGCTGTCCGGGACGGAGGTACCCAACCTGGGGAGGTTCGACGACCCGCCCTCGAAGGAGGAGGTGCTGGGGCGCTTCGCCGGCACTGAGCTGCACGACCACCTCGAGAGGGTCTACTCGGGGGGCGTGAGGGTCGCCGTGAAGCCCCAGTACGTCGACAAGCTGCCGCAGAGCGTCAGCGGGGTGGTGCGGGATCTCCTGGGGAAGGTGCAGGAGAGGATGTCCGTGGAGGAGGCGGCAGAGGTCTTCGACCTCGGGGAGGTCCTAGACCGCGAGCTGACGAAGCTCTCCGGCGGGGAGCTCCAGCGCCTCGCCATCGCGGCCACTGTGATGCGGGACGCCGACGTGTACTTCTTCGACGAGCCCACTTCGTACCTGGACATCTACCAGAGGGTGAAGATGGCGAGGACGATCAAAGGCCTTGCGGCTGACAAGCAGGTGGTCGTGATAGAGCACGACCTGGCGGTGCTCGACTACCTCGCGGACAACGTGAGCGTCGTCTACGGATCCGAGGGGGCGTACGGCGTGTTCACCCTCGCTAGGCAGGTCAGGACCGCCATAAACGTATACCTCGACGGCTACCTCCCGGAGGAGAACATAAGGTTCAGGGACAGGCCCATAGAGTTCGTGTCGTCCCCGCCCAGGGCGGACTGGAACACCCCCGACCTCATCGAGTTCGACAGCGTGGAGAAGGACCTGGGGGGCTTCAGGCTCTCGATAGGGAAGGGGGCCGTGAAGATCGGCGAGTCGGTGGGCGTGGTGGGGCCGAACGCCACCGGGAAGACCACTTTCGTCAAGATGCTGGCCGGCGTCATAAAGCCCGACAAGGGGAGCCTCGACGCCGCCGTGAAGGTTTCGTACAAGCCGCAGTACATCTCGGCGGACGCGGAGGGGACCGTGAGGGACCTCCTATTCGCCAAGGCCTACGACACCGTCAACTCCGGGTTCTTCGAGGGGGAGGTCCTCGAGCCGCTGGGGGTCAAGCACCTTATGGACAAGGACGCAGGCACCCTGTCCGGGGGCGAGCTACAGAGGGTCGCGATCGCGATGTGCCTCGCCGCCGACGCCGACATGTACCTCTTCGACGAGCCGTCTGCGTACCTCGACTCGAACCAGAGGATGAGCGCCGCCAGGACCATAAGGAGGATGATGGAGAAGAGGGGGAGGAGCGGGCTGATAGTCGACCACGACATCTACTTCCTAGACATGGTCTCCGACTCCATGATGGTCTTCGGCGGCGAGCCCGGCCACCACGGCACAGGGGAGGGGCCCCTCGACATGAGGGACGGGATGAACAGGTTCCTGGGCGCGGTGGACATAACGTTCAGGCGGGACGCCGACACCAACCGGCCGAGGATCAACAAGCCGGACTCCAGGCTCGACAGGGAGCAGAAGGAGAGGGGCGAGTACTACTACTCCTGAGTCAGACGAGCCCCTGCGTCAGCTCCGGGAACAGTATCATCAATGCGACGTACACGATGTAGATGCACACCAGCGCCGCCCCTCCCAGCCTCGGTATCCCGTTGCGCCTCCAGATGAACAGCGCCAGGAGTGCCGCCATAAGGATCATGACGGGCATATGGAACGCCAGGGTGTAATGGGTGACGTCCACAGTGGTGAAGAACACCCCCAGCCCGAGCGCGAAGAAACAGTTGAACACTATGCTGCCGATGATGTTGCTCACCAGGATCTCGTTCTCCCCGCGGTAGGCGGCCACGATACAGATGCACAGCTCGGGGAGGGACACCCCCACTGCCACGACCACCAGGCCCACCATCAGCTGCGACACGCCGAGGGACTCCGCCAGCTCGGAGGCGCCCCCGATGAACGCCCTCGCCCCGACATACAGGAGGACGATGCCGATGACGACCAGCGCGGAGCTCCTCTTGATGCAGGGCGCATTGCACACTATCGTCTCCACCGCCCATGGCCCGCCGGGGCCGGCTGCCTTGCTCTTGACCCTGTACGCCAGGAATATGAACACGCAGAGCGCGGCGAGGAGCAACGCGCCCTCGACGTACCCGAAGGCCCCGGTGAGGGCCATGATCGTGATGATCGTGACCGCCGCCAGCATGGAGAGGACCTCGAACCTCGAGTCGGCGTACCTGCAGACGACGGGGGACACGGCGGCGGCGAGCCCGAT
>WRNL01000165.1 GCA_009776625.1 Methanomassiliicoccaceae archaeon
AGACCCTCTCCATGACTGCGGGGTGTACCAGCCCCCTGTCCGCGAGCCAGCGGAGCCGCTCCTTGTTGGCTTGTGAGTAGCCGCTCTTCGGGTTGCGCGGCGAGAACCTCTGCATCCTGTGGCCCTCGTCCAGCGCCCTCACCGTGCTGTCTATCCAGCAGAAGCATAGCGCCTCCTCGACGGCGTCGTTGTATGGGATGCCGTCCTCCCCTGACGATCTGAGCGGGAAGACGAGCCAAGCCTCGGGCTCCTTGTCGTGGTTATCCTGCAGCCACTGCCGCCATTCCCCCCTCGTGCCGAAACGATGCGCGACGATGTTTTTGCCCAAGNCCCCACTTCCATGCCCACAGCGCCGCCGTTGCCCGTTGGAACCGTGCCTGTGCGGCCCTGTCGGGAGAACTGTGCCCGACGGCCCCTGGCATGGCGGCAGGTTGCAGGACGCCCCCTCGTAGCTAATAATAGCAGACGCCCTGCGGGCTATCCTATGACGCACGGGCTATTTGCTGTTTTCGGGATTTCGGCACGCCTCCAGCCATGCGCCCCGGCGCCCGTGCCACCTAGGGCTATGCCTGAACCAAGGGATACAAGTATATAGCGGGGAGGCAGATGCGACAGCCCAGCCACATGAGCGCTAACGACAGGAAAGCGGCCGCCGACCCGATCGCAAAGGGCGGGCGGATGAGGATAATAGGCCTGTTCTCGGGAGCCGGCGGCATGGACCTGGGCTTCTCGGAGGCCGGTTTCGACGTAATCTGGGCGAACGAGTACGACAGGGCGGTCTGGGAGACGTACGCGCTCAACCACCCCGCCACCCGTCTGGACCGCAGGGACATAAGGGGGATACCGTCTTCGGACATACCAGACTGCGACGGCGTCATCGGCGGCCCGCCCTGCCAGAGCTGGAGCGAGGCGGGGGCGCTGAGGGGCATCGACGACGACAGGGGGAGGCTGTTCTTCGAGTTCGTCAGGGTGCTGAGGGACAAGCGCCCCCTGTTCTTCGTCGCCGAGAACGTGTCGGGCATGCTGTCGAAAAGGCACGAGGGGGCGGTGGGAGAGATACTCAGGCTGTTCGACGAAGTGGGCTACGGCATGTCCGTCAAGTTGCTGACGGCATCCGACTACGGCGTCCCCCAGGACAGGCAGAGGGTGTTCTACGTGGGGTTCAGGAAGGACCTGGGCAGGACTTTCATGTTCCCTGGGCCGACCGTCGGAAACAGGCCGACATTGAGGGACGCCATATGGGACATCAGGGACTCGGCGATACCCGCTATGCCTAAGAACAGGTCGAACGGCGGGGCATGCCTGATACCGAACCACGAGTATTTCACAGGCTCGTTCTCGCCGATATACATGTCCCGGAACAGGGTCAGGTCATGGGACGAGCAGTCCTTCACGATACAGGCGGGGGCGCGCCATGCGCCGATACACCCGTCCGCCCCGAGGATGACGCCCGTGGGGAAGGACGTGATGAGGTTCGAGGAGGGCTCCGAAGGGCTCTATCGCCGCCTGACCGTGAGGGAGTGCGCGAGGATACAGACGTTCCCCGACAGCTTCGTCTTCAGATACGGCAACCTCTCGGACGGGTACAAGATGGTCGGGAACGCCGTTCCGGTGGGGCTGGCCAGGGAGATCGGGCGGAGCATCAGGTCGCAGCTGGAGGACCGCCCTCCAGGTGGCAACAGGCTCACATGATGGCCTGTCATTTACGATCATCTGCTGGGGCGCCGCCGCGCCTGGCGTCATATGCCACGCCGTGGAACGTCGGAGGCTCCTTTATATATAAGAACATACATACACGCCACAAGGGAACACTGGTTCCCTGTTCACTGAATCACTATCACGATAAGCATCGCCCCAGGAAGGGCGACAGGTCATTAAGGGTGCCCGAGGGGGACGGCGCGGGGGCACGCATAGGACAGTAATAGGGTGGGAAAGAGGACGCCCCGGCGCATGAGGCGCCTGGCGTCAGCACGCAGCGGAGCAGGGAGACGGTTTTTCCATAACGAAGGAAGGTTCGCATATGAACATAGATCCAAACGCAACGAAGTACATGATAAAAGCGAAGATAACCGCCGACGGGGTAATAGAGAAGCCCGACGTGGTCGGGGCGATCTTCGGGCAGACGGAAGGCCTCCTGGGGGAGGACCTGGACCTCAGGGACCTCCAGAAGACCGGCAGGATAGGGAGGATAGAGGCGGACGTCCAGTCCAAGGGCGGGAAGTCCGAGGGGATAATATACGTGTCCTCGAGCCTGGACCAGGTGGAGACGGTCATAATCGCGTCCTCCCTGGAGACGGTCGACAGGGTCGGCCCGTGCAGGGCGAGCATAAGGGTCCTCGGCATAGAGGACGTCCGCATCCAGAAGAGGGAGAAGGTCGTCGAGCGCGCCAAGGAGCTCCTCAACGACATGATAAGCCAATCGAAGGGGTCGTCCGCCGACCTCACCCAGAGCATAAGGCAGAGCATACAGGTGGAGGAGATCACCACCTTCGGCAAGGACAAGTGCCCCGCCGGCCCCGGCGTCAAGGACTCCGAGTCGGTCATAATCGTGGAGGGGAGGTCGGACGTCCTCAACCTCCTGAAGGCGGGCATCAAGAACGCCATCGCGGTGGAGGGGACCAACATCCCCAAGACCGTCCAGGACCTCTCCAGGGAGAAGGTCACGACCGCCTTCGTCGACGGCGACAGGGGCGGGGAGCTGATACTCAGGGAGCTCTTCCAGACCTCCGAGATCGACTTCGTCGCCCGCGCGCCCCGCGCCCACGAGGTGGAGGAGCTCTCCACCAAGCAGCTCGTGAAGTGCCTGCGCAACAAGGTCCCCGGCGACCAGTACATGGAGATGAACGGCATCACCGGGATCACCTCGGAGGACAAGGGGGATCACCCCGCCGGCCAGGCGCAGCCCGCCCACCAGCCGCAGCCCGCCCACGAGGAGGACCCGTCGAGGAGGGACCGCGGCGACAGGAACAGGAGGGACCGCGGCGGCAGGGGGCAGAGGCCCCGCGAGGAGGACCAGGACAACGGCAGGAAGGGCCGCGACAGGTTCAACAGCGAGAACGTAGAGAGGTTCAAAAAGAAGACCGACGAGCCGTCCGAGGAGCCCAAGGAGGATGCCCACGAGGAGCCCGACGAGGGCGGCCAAGAGGAGCGGCCGTCGGAGGAGAGGCCGAAGAGGGGCAGGGGGCCGGCGCAGCCGGCGGAGCCCC
>WRNL01000166.1 GCA_009776625.1 Methanomassiliicoccaceae archaeon
CCCCGCCGTTGCGCTGTTTAATCAGCCGCTTGTATGACTCGGGGAGCCTGTAGCCGAGCGTCTTCTCCGCGTCGGCGATCTGCTTGTCCGAGGCGGGGCCGCCGGTGTACTCTTGGGCTTCCTCGCCATCGTCCCAGAACCCGTCGAGGCTGAAGCCCTTGAAAGGCTCCCTCTTAGGGTCGCGGGGGGCCTTCGCCGCCCTGCGCTCCGCGTCCATCTCCGGCCTCTTCAGTATCTCATGCGCCAGTTGCAGGAGCTCGGCTGTCTCCGGATGGTCGTCTCCGAGCCTGATCGCCTTCTCCAGGTACGTCACGGACTCGGGGATGCGGAAGAGGAAGAAAAGCGCGTACCCCGTGCGCCAGTTCCAGAGCGCGTCGCCCTCGCCCCTGTCCCGCACCGACTCCAGCACGGCGAGCGCCTTCTCCACCTGGCCGTCGTTGTTCAGGGCGCGGGAGTACAGGCCGATGACGTCGAAGTCCACCTTCTCCTGGGGGAGGGACTCGATCGCCCTTATGACCCCCTTGTGGCCGCCGATGTCGTGGAGGCGGAGCAGCCTGTCCGTGAACCCGGGCTGTCTGTGGTCGGTCAGGACGAACTCCTCCCCCTCCTGGCGGAACTCCTTGCCGAAGACCATGAAGGGCGAGGCCGCGAACATCTCGCGCGCCTTCTCCATGAACGCCTGCTCGTCGTAGAGCAGCAGGTCGATGTACATGTAGCTCCTGCCGGAAGCGCCGCCGAGGACGATGCCTATCTCCCGCCCGCTCCCAGGCTCGCCCAGGACCTTCCCCTCTATGTCGTCCATGATGGACTGGCGCTCGTTCAGGACCTCCTCCCCGGTGGAGTCCCTGTCGTAGTTGTAGAAAAGGAACATGGGCTTCGCGCCGAGGGCGGCGACCCTCTGGTACGCGGCGTCCTCGCCTTCGTCGTACTCCTGCATGAAGTTCATGTAGCTGGCGTACCCGGCGAATACGTCATCCCTGGGGCCGTCGCCCTCCGGCTCGCGCTCGAACGCGAAAATCCTCTGGAGGGGATCCGGGGGCTGGCCGTCCTCGCAGAGGTTCTCCCTGATCCACTCCTCCAGCTGGGTCAGTGGGAACATGTGGTGCGACGGCGCGTCCGCCCACTCGATGTCCCCCAGGCATATGTTGGCCATGGCCTCCCCGACGGTTATGTCAAGCAGGACGAAGAACGCGGTGTACCTGTCGCTCTCCTCCAGGGACGCCCATTCCTTCGCATGGAAGCGGATGTCGGCCACGCCGTTGCCGCTCGCCGCCGCAGACACCATTACGCGGTCTGTCTCCACGGCCGCCCCGCACATCCTGAACCCGAAGCTCTCGCCGTGCGTGCCCTGCATGCAAGGGAAGAAATGCCATTTGCCCCTGTACTTCTCCGGCATGTTAGCCGTCACGTACGGCAGCACAAAGAACATGGCGTAGTCGCCGTCGATGGCGAAGGTGAACTCGTGGTCCCCCCCGACGTTGAACTTGATGTCCTCCGATATCAAGGACACCCCTTCGTTTATGAACTCGATGTTCATGTTGACGGCGTCCTCCTCGTTGGAGCCGAAGTCCCTCCTCTGTGTTATCTCCGACAGCCTTTCCTCGTTCTTTGAGAACCATTCCCAGAATTTCTTTGTGCGTTCCGTAAGATTCGCTATGTCGCCCATGTCTTGTCCCCCTCGGCCGCTATGGCGCACAAGCCTGCCCCACACGCCTATAATAATGTAACATTCTTTAATGATATATAGGCGTTCGCGTGGCAACCCTCTGGCGCTACGATGCGTGCGGCGGAGCATGGGTCTGAGGGACAACGGGGCGAGGTTTTAGGAACCTTTTCCTAATTTTTTTGTTGGTGTGAATTTTTAGGAAATATTTCCTAAATTTTATATCACAGAATGTGCTTTCACCACCGTGGCGATTGGCATCGTAGTCCGCGAGGACTATCTGAGGAAACTGTCGGGGTACAAAGACCAAACCGGTCTTGTGAAGGTGATCACAGGGATGAGGAGATGCGGGAAGTCGACGCTTATGCGCCAATACAGGGAGAGGCTGTTGGAGGGCGGCATCGACGAGGATAGAGTGGTCTATATTGACATGAGTTCAAAAGCGAACGGGCATCTCCGCGGCGAGGACTCGTTCTATGACCATCTGATATCGAGGGCGTCTGACAGCCGGACGTACTTCCTCCTGGACGAGATACAGAACGTCACGGGATGGGAGAGGGTTGTCGTGTCGTTGCTCGTGGATGTGGACGCGGACATATACATAACGGGATCGAACGCATACATGCTGTCGACCGAGCTGTCGACATACCTGACCGGGAGGTCCGTCCCAATAAGCATGCTGCCCCTGTCCTTCGGGGAGTTCATGGAGCTGAACGGCCTAAGTGACGAGGGGGCGGCGTTCGACGAGTACCTTTCAATAGGCTCCATGCCAATCGTGAGGAGCGACATGCCAAAGGACGATGCGTTAGAAATCGTCAGTGCCACACGTTCCGACATAATGGTCAAGGACATAGCCAGGAGGAAGAAGCTGACGGACGTGTCCGCATTGGAGAGGGTGATAGACTACCTTTTCTCAGAGATAGGCAACCAGATTTCAGGGAACTCCATATCCAAACAGATGAACATAGACAACAAGACTGCCGAGAGCTACCTGCAGGTCATACGGGAGTCCTTGATGTTCTACCAGGTGAAACGGTTCGACCTCAAGGGGAAGATGGTGCTCACGACACCTTCCAAATACTATTGCACCGACCTTGGGATGAGGAACGCCTCCATAGGGGAGTACACGAGGGATCTCGGCAGATCCGTGGAGAACCTGGTGTTCCTGGAACTCGTCAGGAGAGGCTACAGGGTGCATGCGGGGAAGCTTGGGGACACGGAGATCGATTTCGTCGCAGACAAGGGCGGGCGGCGGGAGTACTACCAGGTGTCCCTGACCGTCCTCGACAAGGACGTCGAAAAAAGAGAGACGGGGTCGCTCCGTGAGATGAACGATGGCAACAAAAGAACCATCCTCACTATGGATCGCGCAGGCCTTGGGGCATACGGGGGGATAGAGCGCGTAAACGTGATAGACTGGCTATTGGGCAGATAACTGCTTTTGAGCCATGCCCCCCCCCCCGCGCCGCCATTCATGGGATGACACAGACGGCGGGCAGGGGCGCGGG
>WRNL01000167.1 GCA_009776625.1 Methanomassiliicoccaceae archaeon
CGGCTGACGGGGAGGCCGCGCCGCCCTCCCCCGCCCGCCCTTTTATAACATAACGGCAATAGGGTTCGTCGAAGAGGCCGCCCCGTGGAACTCGAATACCTTGTCCTGCTCATACTCGCGATCGCCTACGTCCCCATATACGTCTGGGTGTGGAGGTCGCCCAGGGCGGCCGCCCTCGGCCTCGTGAAGTACGGCCCCTGCGTGATGATCAAGACCAAGTGGGGGACGGGAATCATGGACCGGCTGTCCGTCTACCGGAGGTTCTGGAGGTTCTTCGGCGCGTTCTCGATCGCGGCGTCGTTCTTCCTGATGGGCTTCATACTCCTGATAATCCTCATCGGCCTCACCAACCTCCCCGTGAGCCTGGCCGCCAGCGGCATAGGCGTGCAGTACGCCCTGGCCATACCCGGGCTCAACCCCCTCATACCCCTGGTGTACGGGTGGCTCGGGCTGGTCGTCGCGATGGTCGTGCACGAGCTCGCGCACGGCATGCAGACGAGGGCCAACGACATGCGCGTGGACTCCACCGGCGTGCTGTACGGGGTCGTCCCCCTGGGCGCCTTCGTGGAGCCCAACGAGGCGGACATAGCGAAGAGCACGAGGAGGGCGAAGCTCGACCTGTACTCCGCGGGGATATCCACGAACCTCATCGTCGCCGTCGGGGCGTTCCTCGTGTTCGCCGTCCTGATGCTCGGCAATGTCTCGTCCAGCTACGGCGGCGACGTCGGGGTGTACAGGATCACGGAGGACTCGCCCGCCCTCCACGCCGGCATCCCCGGCGGCGCGATCATAGAATACATAGAGGCGGACGGGTCCGTCTACGCCTACGCCTACGACAGCGACTACACCGTCACGTACGACCACTGGTCTCCGGGCGAGGCCGTGACCGTGTCGTACATCGCCGAGGACGGGCGGCACGAGGCGGAGATGCGGTGGGGGCTCTTCATCGAGGCGGTGATGGGGGGCAGCCCCGCCGCCGGCGACGGCGAAGGCGGCGGCCTGAAGGCCAGGACGTTCATCCTGTCGATAACCGTCGAAGGGAGGGCGGAGGCCCCCATGTACGGCTACTCCGAGTTCCTGTCCTTCATGCAGACCACCCGACCGGGGGACGAGGCGGAGGTCCTGTGCATGACCGCCGACGGGTCGGAGACCTTCACCAGGAGCCTGACGCTGGGCGACAGGGGGGGGATAGGGTACATGGGCATCGAGACCAGCACGTCCGGGATGAGGCTCGTCACGCCGGACATGGTCCTGGAGGTGGGGAGGAACCCCATCTACGGCGCCGACACCCTGACGGGCGCCGCGGTCTCCATGCTGTCGTACATAAGGGGCCCATTCGACGGGTTCTCCCCGATACCGCAGGGCGCCCACTGGTGGTACGACACGCCTCTCGGGGACTCGTTCTGGACGATAGCCACCGTCCTCTACTGGATCTTCTGGCTGAACATGATGCTGGGGGTGTCGAACGCCCTCCCCGCGTTCCCCTTCGACGGCGGCTTCATCTTCCAAGGGGGCCTCAGCTCGCTGCTCCAGAGGCTGGGCATGAGGGACGAGAAGAGGAGGGAGGACATCGCCGCCCGCGTGGCCGGCCACATGTCCATCGTCATGGTGGTCATGCTGGTGGTCGTGATAGCGGCCGTCCTGTTCTGACCCGCCTGAGCGACAATCTTTATCTTACATAGCACATGCGGTAGCAATGACCCTGGAGGCCGTGATAGAGGCTATAAGGACGTTCCCCGGCGTCACCCGGAAGAGGCCCGTCCAAGAGATAGTGGGGTCCCTCTCCACCAAGGGGTTCCCCCAGGTGGCGGCGTCCGAAGGCGAGGACGCGGCCGCGGTGGAGCACGGCGGCGACTACATACTCTTCGCGGCGGACGGGATAATGGAGTCCCTCGTCAACTCCGACCCCTTCTACGCAGGGTACTTCGCCGTCCTCGTCAACGTGAACGACATCGCCGCCATGGGCGGCAGGCCGCTGGCGATGGTGGACGTCCTGTCGCTGTCTAAGAGCGCCGTATGCGGCCAGATACTGAAGGGGATGGCCCGGGCGGTGAGGAAGTTCAACGTCCCCATCGTGGGGGGGCACACCCACCCGGACTGCAAGTACAACGCCATCGACATATCGATCATAGGCACCGTCCCGAAGGGGGACATAATCCTCAGCTGCAGGGCGAGGGACGACGACGACATCGTCTTCGTCATGGACCTGGACGGGTTCTACCCGGAGGGCCTCCCCTACGCCTGGGACACCACCACGAGGAAGGGCGACGACGCCGTGCAGGCGCAGATCGAGGTCATGTCGGTCGTCGCGTCCAGGCACCTCGTCCATTCCGCGAAGGACATGAGCAACCCCGGGTGCGTCGGGACGCTGGGCATGATGCTCGAGAGCTCCATGAAGGGGGGGACCGTGGACCTGGGGAGGATACCCATACCGGACGGCGTCGACCTGACCCGGTGGCTCCTCTCGTACCAGGGGTTCGGGTTCCTGTTCGCCTGCCCGCCGGAGAGCTCCGCCGAGGTCGTCTCGCTGTTCGAGGCGGTCGGGTGCGCGGGCGCGGTGGTGGGGAAGATAGACGGCTCCATGCAGCTGAAGCTCACGCTGGACGGGGAGGAGGGGGTGCTGTTCGACTTCGAGAGGGACATAATAACCGGCTGCTCCCCCCGGAAGAGATGAGTGTTAGGCCACAGAGGTGGACATCGCATCAGGGCCCAAGTTGACCGCATCGCTCCTCAACCCTGCGACCCCGCAAACGTCAGTAGCACGAGGTAAGGCTGCTCCCGTCAGGGCCTGACCCGGTTCCCCCGATCAATGCTAGCGATACGGCCCTCCGGCCGCTCGGCACGCAAACTCCGGCTCTGCAGGACAAGGCCTCACAGTCGCTTTGCGGGCTTGGACCATCAGCTCTGCCGCCCTCTGCTGTCACCCCCGCTATTGACGGTTGCGGATACAGGGCACGCCAAGCTCCCCGGTCAAGCCTAACGTCAGGTCTATCGAAGGAAGGTATAAAATATCTTTCCATGTTGCGGGCGGGTCTGCCCGTTTCTTGTGCCCCACACGCGTTGCAACGGACGGATATGGTAGCT
>WRNL01000168.1 GCA_009776625.1 Methanomassiliicoccaceae archaeon
CGCGTCCAGGCTCGCCTCGATGACGTTCTCGGACACCCCGACGGTGGCCCAGCTCCGCTTCCCGTCGGTGGACCTTATGAGGACCCTCACCGACGCCGCCGTGGCTGACCTCTCGTCCAGCACGCGCACCTTGTAGTCCGTGAGCCGTATGCGGTCGGTCACGGGGAACAGCCTGGAGAGCGCCTTCCTCAGGGCGTTGTCGAGGGCGTTCACCGGGCCGTCGCCGTTCGCGGCGGTGTGCTCCTCGTTCCCCTCCGAGTCCATGACCTTCACGCTGGCCTCGGAGCTCAGCTTGTCGCCGACGTTGTCTATGAACACCCTGAACCCGGTGACCTTGAACGGGCTCTCCAGCTCCCCCCTGAGCCTCCTGACCAGGAGCTCGAAGCTGGCGTCCGCCCCCTCGAACAGGTACCCCTCCGCCTCCAGGGCCTTGACCCTGTCGACGATCGCCCGGCTCTCCTCCGAGCCGACGTCTATCCCGAGCCCCTTGAGCTTCTCGGAGACGCTGGCCCTCCCCGACATGTCGGATATCAGGACCCTGCGCTTGTTGCCCACCAGCTCTGGGTCTATGTGCTCGTACGTCCTCGGGTCCCTGGCTATGGCGGACACGTGCACCCCGCCCTTGTGGGCGAAGGCCTTCTCCCCTACGTAGGGCATGCCGGGGACGGGGGCGAGGTTGGCGGTCTCCGACACGAATGCGGAGAGGGCGGATAGCCCGCTCATGTCCGCCACGTTGAGGGCGTACCCCATTTTCAGCGACAGGCCTGCCATTATGGAGCAGAGGTTCGCGTTGCCGCACCTTTCCCCTATGCCGTTTATGGTGCCCTGCACCATCCGCGCCCCTCTATCGACGGCGGCGAGCGAGTTGGCCACCGCAAGATCCGAGTCGTTGTGGCAGTGCACGCCGACAGGGACGTCGAAGGAGAGGATCACGTCCTCGACGGCGGAGGCCACGTCATCCATCATGACGCCGCCGTTCGTGTCACAGAGGACCAGCCACTCGGCGCCCCCTTCAACGGCCGCCCCGAGGGCGCCGAGGGCGTACTCCCTGTTGGAGAGGTACCCGTCGAAGAAGTGCTCTGCGTCGAACATGACCCTTTTCCCTGAATCCCTCAGGAACCTCACGCTGTTCTTGATGAGGTCGAGGTTGTCCGCGAGCGGTATGCAGAGCGCGTTCTCCACCTGGAAATCCCAGCTCTTCCCGAATATGCAGCACCACTCCACGGGGCATGCGGCGAGGGCCCTGAGGTTCGGGTCGTCCTTGGCCGGCGCGCCGTGCTTGCCCGTGCTGCCGAAGGCCGTGAGCCGGGCATGCCCCAGCTCCAGACCGGCGGCCAGCCTGAAGAACTCGTCCGTCTTCGGGCTGGAGCCGGGCCATCCTCCCTCGACGAAGTCGACCCCGAACTCGTCCAACCGCCTGAGCACTTCTATGGCGTCCTCAGGGGAGAAGGACACCCCCTCGCTCTGCGCCCCGTCCCTCAGCGTGGTGTCGTAGATAATGATGTTCTTGGCGGGTTCCGCAACGGAGAGCACATGCTGGCCGCGCGGTCCCGCCGGCGTATTCCCTGTTCCCTTAGCGCTTTCACTGGTTTGTTGCTTTTTCATAAAAACCACCAAACCGCCCCTGCTGTCACTGGGTCACCCAATAATCATGAGTCCTGCAGTCAGCTTGAAGATCATTTTTAGACCCCTTGGCGGTGTCACTTCATCGAACGGACCGTATTTATAGTTATAGCCGACGAGCACTGCGTCCGGTAATTCGCCGACGCGCCCCCGAAGTTTCTCTCTCGAATCGTTCCGGATTTCAACCCCCGACCACCCGCCCCGAATGCAATCTGCTTTTTGAATCTTCTTTCATTACAGTCAACAGTCCTGCTGGTTAACACACATCCAAAGAAACTGCACGACGGCGGGATGGGATGCATACGGGGGCGCATTAGGGGTGCGCATGGAATGTTCAAAGGAATATCGAGGGGATTATGCCTCGGTAGTGTGTTCTCAAACGTGCGACGATGACGATCCCGTCGAATTCCCCCGTTTCATCTGGCAGTACCTCATAGACGACCCGGTGCTCAGAGTTCAATCTCCTGGAGTAGAATCGTTTCAGATCGCCTTTCAACCTTTCGAAAGGGGGAGGGCTGCGGAACGGATCCTCCCCCAACAGATCCAGCATCGCTCTGGCTTTGTCCCTCAGCTCTGAGGATGTCAGGACATCCATGTCCTTCCTCGCCTGTTTCGACAGCCTCACAGAGTATCTCTGAGCTCTTCCCATCTTTCCATCTCCGATACGTCCTCGTTCGATGATTCCAATATGGACTCGAGCATACCGGGTATTGACAGGAGGTATAGCGTTTCCTTGATGCCGTTCCACTCCTCCTCGCTCACCAGGACGGCATTGCCGTCCTTGGATGTGATGGTCACTGCGTCGCTGTTCTGGACAGCCTTGATGATGTTGAATATGTCGCGGCGGGCGTCTGTCACACTAAGAGACATCATGGTTATAGATAGCGGCTATACTATATCAACGTACGTTTGGACGTACATATGCGCCATAGCGTGCGTGCGGGGTCCGTCATTGCGGTATGCGACCGTAACCCCCCCCCCGACTGTGTAAGGATGAGGCGGCTCCACACAGTGTCCAGTCGAGCACTGATGCTAATTCTAAAAAGCCCTCTAGGTCTTAGAGTGGATGCAGTGTATGTGGAGTGGATGCAGTGCAGGGCGCGGGGGCGGCGGGGGGCGGGCAGAGGGCATGTTCAAGCGTGCGGGAACAATCCCACATCCGCCCTAAGGCATAGGGGGCCGTTCTAAAGTACGCATAGAGAAGACCGGGGGTCATGTTTTTGGCTCTTGGGGGATTCAAAGGAAGGGAGTTTCTATTGGGTATTGCCCGCCATATACATTGCGGGCACCGAAACCATTTTATCACCTATATATAAATGCCAGAGCAAGGAGCAGGCCGGCATCGGCGATGCCGGCGGAAGGTGGTTTCATGAGGACAGACAAGA
>WRNL01000169.1 GCA_009776625.1 Methanomassiliicoccaceae archaeon
GGCCTCAGCCCGAGCTCGTCCGCCTTCTTCGCCACGAGCCCCGCCGCTATCATCACGGAGGGGTTGGCGGTGTTCGTGCAGGACGTGATCGACGCTATCGCTATCGAGCCGTCGCCCATCCTGTCCCCCGACGGCGCCCTCTGACCCTCGACCCCGAGCTCCTTCAGGGCCTCGGCGAACTCCGCCTTCATGTCCTGGAGGAGGATGCGGTCCTGCGGCCTCTTGTGCCCCGCGAGGCACGGCCTCACCGTGGATAGGTCCAGCTCCAGCGTGTCGGTGTACTCCGGCTCCCCGTCGTACCACAGGGCCTGCTCCTTGGCGTACCTCTCCACCGCGTCTATGTGCCGGGGGTCCCTTCCGGTCAGCCTCATGTACTCTATCGTCTTGCCGTCGATGGGGCAGTAACCCATGGTCGCGCCGTACTCAGGGGCCATGTTGGCAATCGTCGCCCTGTCCGCGAGGCACAGGCCCTGGTACCCGGGCCCGAAGAACTCCACGAACTTCCCGACGACCTTCTTTTTCCTGAGCATCTGCACGACGGTCAGCACGAGGTCGGTGGCGTTCACGCCAGGGGGGAGCCTGCCGGTCAGCCTGAACCCTATCACCTCTGGAACCTCCATGTAGCTGGGCTGGCCGACCATCACGGCCTCCGCCTCGATCCCGCCCACGCCCCACCCGACGACCCCCAGGCCGTTGATCTGCGTGGTGTGGGAGTCGGTCCCGAAACACGAGTCCGGGTATGCGACGAGCGCGCCCCCCTCCTCTCTGACATGTATCACGGGCGATAGATGTTCCAGGTTAACCTGATGGCATATGCCGTTCCCGGGGGGGACCACCCTGAAGTTGCCGAACGCCCTCTGCGCCCATTTGAACAGGGCGTACCTCTCGCTGTTCCTCTCGAACTCCAGCCCCTCGTTGAGCTCTTTGGCGTCGCCCCTGCCCGCGAAGTCCGTCTGGATGGAGTGGTCTATCACCAAGTCCACAGGCACGAGGGGGTTGACCGCCCGGGGGTCCTTCCCCATCATGGACACCGCCTCCCTCATAGACGCTAGGTCTGCCACCGCCGCGCCGCCGGTGAGGTCCTGGAGCAGCACCCTGGCCGGCATCCAGGGGATGTCGCGGCCGCCGTTGCCCTCGGGGGACCACGAGGCTATCGCCCTGACGTCGTCGTCGGTTATCGCCCCGCCCCGGTTCCTCAGCATCGACTCCGTCATCACCCTGATGGAGTAGGGCATCTTATTGAGGTCCTTTATCACGCCCTGCCTCTCGAGCTCCCTGAGGCTGTGTATCCTCACGACGCCCTCGCCCGTGCCCAGCTCCTTCGTGCAGCCGCTTATCGCCGACATGGTTCTCACTGAGCCTCGCTAATAAATGATGATATATCAAACTTGACCGGCGGCCGTCGCCGCCTCACGTCGCATGGGGCCGCCGCTCAGTCCCATTCCTCGAAGAGCCTCGCTATGCCCCCCTTCGCGGAGGACCAGCAGGGGACGCCGCCGGTGAGCACCGCCACCTGTATCGCCTCGATTATCTCCTCCTTGGTCGCCCCGAAGTTCTTGGCGACCTTGGCCTGGGGGTAGATGCAGTCGTCGCACATCCTCACGGCGACGCAGGCGAGGGCTATCAGCCTCTTGGTCTTCTTGTCGAGCGCCTTGTCCTCGGTCATGAACTTGTCCATTATGTGGAGGTTCTCCAGGAACTCCGGGTTCAGCTCCCTTATGCTCTTCAGGGTGTCGGGGGCGAAGCCCCCCATCTCGCCGCACATCTCGCAGTAGTGCCTCTCGGGGTCGTTGCATGACATGGCGGGGACATCCATTTGTATTCTATTTAGAAATTGCTCCCCGCCCACATTCGATTAGGATGGGGCGGCTTCTATGTTTCTCTTTTTGGTTCCCTCAGCCGGGGTCTCTTAAGACGATGATGAACGGGTGACCTCTGTCGAGTCCCTCTTTGCGCCCAAACCCGCGGAATCCTTTTTTATTTCCCATTTGTTTCCCATTTATGTTTTCAGCCTCCTTGGAGTCTCCATGAACCTGTTTCCCAGGAGCCTTCCCGCACAATGACGCTCTTCTCTGTGAGAGATGTCGTTATCCTATGGGCTTTACTCATGCTGAACCCCGTTAATAGATATCGTACTTTGCCCGTGCTTTGAGGGAGCTGGCGTATGAAACACGTGAGTTGCCCTTTGTGGGATTGCCGTTTGCTTTCGCTTCAACAAGGGGATGCGACGATGCGGTTCCCAATCAGATAGAGTGGGGTCTTGCCCCCCGCACCTGTATATACCAGATACGGCGATGGGCATGGCATGCAAGCACAGATCCCGCACCCCCTGGAATGCGAGCTGAACCAGCTGCAGCAGAGCGTCCTCGCGGCAGGGCTGCCCGTTATGGTCATATTCGAGGGCAGCAGCGGGAGGGTGATCGGGCGGGTGAACAGCGAGCTGATAAGGTGCCTCGAGCCGAGGGGCGTGCTCTACACCCACTTCGACCCCTCCGAGTCCGGAGGCCCCGGGGCGATAACCGACTTCCTCATGCGCACGCCCGGCAAGGGGCAGATCGGCCTCTGCGACAGGTCGTGGTACTCGATGGCGATCGAGAGGCACGCCGAGGGCATGGGCGACCTGGACAGGATGCTCGGCGCATGCAACGACTTCGAGAGGTACCTCGCCCTGAACGGCGTCCTGCTTATCAAGATAGTCCTCAGGGCGTCGGGGGAGGCCATAGACTCGTACGGGCCGCAGTACGGCCCGAACGCCCCGAAGGAGTCGTTCCTGTCCCCCGACCACATCGACCCGGTCAAGTACCGGGGGGTCATGTACGAGGGGGTCTGCGAGAGGACGGACACCCCCCATGCGCCCTGGGACAGGATAGCGGTCAGGGGCATCGGGGAGACCGTCCTCGAGACCGCCGAGACGATAGCCGGCAGGATAAGGGACAGGCTGGCC
>WRNL01000170.1 GCA_009776625.1 Methanomassiliicoccaceae archaeon
TCCTGACCGGTATCCCCTCCTCCGCCGCCTGTATCCTCAGATCCACGTGCGTGGTGGCGAGCATGGTGTCGCCCGCCGTGACGAACCCCACCCTCATCGTCCTAGCATCGGAGACGATTGCGCCCTCCTCCTCCACCTGCGCTCTGTGCACGAGGTGGATCTTCTTGCCTATCGCGGACTCGAGCTCCCCCATGTCCGCGCCTATCAGCGAGGAGGTGTAGAACTCCGCGTAGACCTTGTCGCACCCCCTCAGGGCCTCGAGCCCTTTCACAGTCATACCGTCCGTGCCGCTCAGCCCCAGCCCGACGAACACCATCTCCGACGCCATGGGCGTTTGAAGGGCATACTCGGATTAAACGGTTATGCCGTCCGACCGGCGCACAGGGCGGACGTGCTTTATCCGGCTCGCGTCATCCAGGTCGCTCATCGGGGATGCTGACGGGCATCGGCGTCAGCCCCGTGAAAAGGAATATAGCATCTCGCCGATACATACGCATGGAACAGGCGGGGATGGAACGCGGCCTCACCTTCGAGGAGCTTTGCAGGATAGTCGCGCCGATTGCTGAAAAGCGGGGGGTCGAGAAGATATACCTGTTCGGCTCCAGGGCGCGTGGGGACAGCGGGGGGAGAGCGATTATGACTTTTATATAATGCCTGGGCGCATACGCAGCCTGATCGGGCTGGGCGGCCTTATGAACGACCTCGCAGAGGCTCTCGGGAACAAAGTGGACGTCATCGCCGAAGACCCCCGCATCGATGATGACTTCAAACAGGAGGTGCTACGTGACAGAATACTCGTCTACGAGGCGTGACATCAAGCACATAGAGTCCATAATCGGGCACTGCGACAGCATCGCCGATGCTGTGGAGGTGTTCGGATCGGACGAGGGGGATTCCCTTTATGCCCTGAGATGCCTCGACGACGCCTCGGTGATGCCCGTCCTGCCTGGTCAGAGCGTGGAGAAATATTCGATTATAGTCTAATTTTAATGATAAATTGCATAAAAAATTCAATTAAACTATGATTATTACTATAAATTAAAGCAAATATTCAGCTATAATAGATTTTTTATATCGATATTCATTACTGCCTCTATGGCCAAAGAGGTCGTCCGTAAAGGGTACTTGGAAGAATTGAGGCTGTTCAAAGACAAAAAGGACATCGTCAAAGTGATAACAGGCGTGAGGAGGTGCGGTAAATCCACCGTCATGCGCCAGTTCATCGAAGAGCTCAGGGGCGCGGGCGAAGATGGCATAGTATCGGTCGACTTTGAAGATTTCTCGTTCGATTTCATAAAGGGCCACGAGGACCTCAACAGATACCTTAAGGACAACATCGACCCGCAAAAAAGGACCTATGTGTTCTTGGACGAGATCCAAAGGGTCGAGGGGTGGGAGAGGTCTGTGAACGGCCTGCTCGCCAGCCTCGACGTCGACGTCTATATCTCAGGCTCGAACGCCCATGTCCTTTCTTCCGAGCTGTCGACCTTCCTGACAGGCAGGTACGTCCAGATAAAGATGCTGCCCCTTTCCTTCTCCGAGTACTGCGAGATGCATTCCGACAAGTCGGGGGACCCGCATGAGCTGTTCGCGTTGTACACAAGATACGGCGCGTTCCCCCACATAGACCCTTTCGCCGACGACCGCGCCACGCGGGCACTGCTGTCCGACCTCTACTCGGCGATAGTCTACAACGACATACTGTCCAGGGAGGAGGTGAGGGGCCAGCCCGGCCTGGAGAGGCTGACGAGGTTCCTGATGATCAACATTGGGAACCCGGTGTCCGCGAACTCCATCGCGAAGTCCATGGGAGGGATGGCATACGAGACGGTCGACCGGTATCTCAGGCTGCTCGAGGGGGCGCACCTGTTCTACAGGGCGGACAGGTTCGACCTGAAAAGCTCCGCGCTCGCGCCGACCCCCAAGTACTACTCCGTGGACACAGGGCTCAGGAACGCGCCTATGGGGTATGTCAGGGAGGACCTCGGGAGGCTGCTGGAGAACATCGTCTACCTGGAGCTCCTGCGCAGGGGGTATGGGGTGAGGGTCGGGAGGTACGGGGACAAGGAGATCGACTTCGCCGCTGTGAACCGGCGGGGGGAGCCGGAGTACTTCCAGGTGGCCCTCTCGACGCTGTCCGAGGGCGTGGCGGCACGCGAGCACCTGCCGCTGAGGGCGCTGAACAACAGTTTCCCGAAGACCGTCATATCCATGGACGAGAGGCTTCCCTCCGTCACCCGGGACGGCATAAGGCATGTCCATATCGTCGATTGGCTCCTGATGGGGGGCTGATCCCTCCCTGTCCCATTGCGCCGCTCCGTCTTCATGGGGGCCCCGTCCGGAGCCTGGGAGCGGCCATAAATATAATATAAATAACATCTGGATAACAATACGAAGAGGTATTGCCATGAAGCACGATTTCCTTGCGAACGGGTCGTTTATGCTCTGCGCCGTCCCAGCTGACGCCCCCGCATTGCCCGCCTACCCGATGAAGAAGATGGCCGCCGCCACGGTGGAGGCGGAGACGAACAGCGGCGTGTTCTCGAGAGCCAAAAAGCAGCCCGTGCAGGTGGGCGCGTACAGCATCGGGGAGGCCCCGGTGACCTACGAGCTCTGGTACGCCGTGAGGCAGTGGGCGGAGTCGTCGGGGGGCTACAAGTTCTCCAACAAGGGCCGCGAGGGCAGCAAGGGGAAGGACGGCGCCGAGCCCGGCGCGGACAAGGGCCACCCCGCCACGTACATGAGCTGGCGCGACGCCGTGATCTGGTGCAACGCGTACAGCGAGGCCCTGGGAAGGACTCCCGCCTATTACGAGGACGCAGGCCTGACGAAGGTCCTGAAGACGAGCCAGGGGCAGGAGGCCGCCGTGGGGGAGGGCATAGCCGACAACCTCTCCGAGAAGGCCGACGCGGACGGCTTCAGGCTGCCCACCGAGG
>WRNL01000171.1 GCA_009776625.1 Methanomassiliicoccaceae archaeon
GGTGCACGGACGTCTTCGACACCTGGATGGACTCGTCCGGGTCCAGCCTGTACAACACGTTCTGGAAGAGGGACGACGCCCTCCACGAGAGGCTCTTCCCGATGAGCATGAGGCCCCAGTCCCACGACATCATAAGGACCTGGGCGTTCTACTCCATACTCAGGTCGGAGCAGATGAAGGGGTCCCGCCCTTGGGACGACATAATGATACACGGGTTCATCATGGCGCCCGACGGGACGCCCATGCACTCGTCGGTGGGGAACGTCATAGACCCCATCCCCATACTGGAGGGGCACGGCGCGGACGCGCTAAGGTACTTCGCGGCCTCCTGCTCCCTCGGCACAGACCATGCGTTCAGGGAGGCGGACGTGGTCAGGGGGAAGAAACTGGCCAACAAGATATTCAACATCGGGCAGTTCGTCGGCAGGTTCCTCGGCGGCGGGCCGGGGGAGGCGACGGGGCTCAGGCTATCGGACAGGTGGATAATAAGCCGCTACTCCCAGACCGTGGAGGCAGCGACCGCGTACCTCGAGGAGTACCAGTTCGACAGGGCGATGAAGGAGGTCGAGTCCTTCGTCTGGCACGACCTCGCCGACAACTACATCGAGATGGTTAAGGCCAGGAAGGACCCTGCGGCCGCGTACACGTTGTACAACGTGTTCCTCGGGAGCATAAAGATGATCGCCCCGGTCATGCCGCATGTGACCGAGGACATATACCAGGAGCACTTCGCCGCCCATGACGGGGCGAGGAGCATCCATGTCACGGAATGGCCGTCGCCCATCTTCATCGACGAGGATGCCATCAGGACGGGCGGGGCGGTCACGGAGATAACGTCCGCCATAAGGGCGTGGAAGTCCGAGAGGAAGATGCCACTCAACGCAGAGCTGTCCCTGGTGGAGGTGATCGGCGCGGGTGCGCCCGCCCTCGAGGAGGGGTCCATGGACATCATCGAGACATCGAAGGTCAGGAGGCTCGTCTTCTCCGAGAAGGCGGACCTGAAGGAGGAGGCGGCGGGTGTCAGGCCCGTCCACTCCCTGCTGGGCCCCGCGTTCAAGGGCAAGGCCAAGGGCATCGCCGCCGCCCTCGCCGCCATGTCCCCGAAGGACGTGGAAGGCGCCATGACGCCGGACGGGCTCGTGGTCACGGCCGACGGGGAGCGGGTCGCCCTCGCGCCCGAGTTCTACGAGATAGACAGGAAGCTTACCCTGGACGGCAAAGCCGTGGAGACGATACAGGTGGGGAACACGCTGATAGTGCTGGAAGTCTGAGTCAGTCCTGCGCGATCCTGACGGTGACCTTCTTGTTCTTGTACCTCGCCTTGGGCAGGTCCATCATCATCCTGTTGCCGAAGTCCATGTGCACCTCGACCACCGACGAGCCTGCGCCCACCTCGATCTTGCCGATGGCGAAGTCCCTCACCTTCGCCGCCCTGATGATGTGCTCCGCAAGGGCCACCTTCCCCAGGCCGTCGTCCTTGCCGAGGTTCACCTGGAACCTCACCATGCCGTAGACGTCGGATATCTGGTCGTAGTCGACCACCTTCCGGATGGTGTCCCTCGTGCCCTCCTCGGCCTCGGGGACGTCCCTCCTCTCGATCGTCATCTCGGTCCTAAGCTCGAACTCCTTGACCAGGTGCTCCTCCTCGGACGTCACGAAGGATATCGCGACGCCCTCCTTCCCGGCCCTCCCTGTGCGCCCGATCCTGTGGATGTATGTGTCGATCTCCTCGGGCATGTCGTAGTTTATGACGTACGATATGTCGTCGATGTCCAGCCCCCTCGCGGCCACGTCCGTGGCTATGAGTATCTGGATCTTGTCTTCCTTGAAGTCCTTGATGACCTTCTCCCTCTTCTGCTGGGGCATGTCCCCGTGGATGGCCTTGACCGTGTAGCGCAGCTGGGTGAGCCTCTCGTCGAGTATGTCCACCATCTTCTTGGTCTGGCAGAATATTATAGCCTTAGGCTTGTCGATGTCGAGTATCCTGGTGAGCGCCCAGGACTTGTTCCTCCTGCCCACCGAGATGTAGTACTGCTTGGTGAGGTCGAGGACCACCTCGTCCTGGGATACGCTTATCTCCTTCGGCTTCCTCATGTAGTCGCCGGCGAGGCGCTTGATGTCCTCCGGCATGGTGGCAGAGAACAGCATGGTCTGCCTCTCCTTGGGCATCGACGCGAGTATGTACTCGATGTCCTCTATGAACCCCATGTCGAGCATCCTGTCGGCCTCGTCCAGGACCATTATCTTTATCTTGCTGAGGTTGAGGAAGCGGCGGTTCATCATGTCGATCACCCTCCCGGGCGTCCCGACTATGATGTCTGCCCCCTTCTCGAGCCTGTCCATCTGGACCTCCATGCTCGCCCCGCCGTATATGGGGACGCTCACGTGGCCGGTGTACTTGGCGATCTCGACGAGCTGCTCGGCCACCTGGTTCGCCAGCTCCCTCGTCGGGACGAGCACCATGGCTGAGGGGAGCCTCTGCCCCGACTCCGTCCCCTGGAGTATTATCGAGCCGAACACGCCCGTCTTGCCGGTCCCGGTCTGGGCCTGGGCGAACATGTCCGCACCCTGCAGGCCTATCGGCACCGCCGCCTCCTGTATCGGGGTGGGGTCCACCCAGCCCATGTCGTCCAACGCCCTCGCAATATCCTCCGATATACCTAACTCTGTGAACTTTGAGATCATTTCCGCATCACTGATCTGAATCCATACCGCCTGCGACTCTGACGCAGACTCCTCTGTTTTCAGTGTTGTTAACCCCCCTTGCGATATATACTTAACTAAGGGGCGGGGGCGTGGCGCGGGCATCCTGACTTTGACAGGAGCTCCGCTGGATAATCTGCAGGTTTTTATAATTTGACAGGCGCCCGCGCCCCCCGGGGCGGGCCGGCACGGCCCCCTCGGGCGCA
>WRNL01000172.1 GCA_009776625.1 Methanomassiliicoccaceae archaeon
GGCGGCCAGCGGCTGTGCGGCCACGACCCACTCGTAACCGTCGGGGTCGCCGATGCCGGGCGGGTACGTGATGACGAGTGCAGAGACGCCGGCCGTCCTGTCTATGGAGTACCAGACGCCGTTGCGCTCCGTGTAGCCTGCGTATGCCGGCAGCGTGCTGACGCCGCCCGCGACCGAGGCCTTCAGGGCATCCGATATGTTCCCCAGGCGCACTGTCGCGGCCCTGTCCAGGAGGTAGACCCCGGTCTTGTCGTAGTCTGAGGTGTTGTAGATCGAAGCGCCCACGGGGCCGTCACCTATCGACGCGCCTGCGTCGAACGAGGCGTAGAACCCCCCAGCGAGGGACGATGTCCTGCCCCCGCTGATCGGACCGCCGACGGCAACGTCCGCGCCGGCGGCAGTCCCCGCCGTGTTGCCCGTGACGGACCCGCCCTCCATGACGAAAGCATGGCCGGCCTGGGTGTAGGGGCTGCCCTGCCTCCCCGTCACGAGGACGCCGCCGCCCGTGGTGGCGGAGTGGTTACCCGTGACGACGCCGCCCTTCATTACGAAGGTGGAGCCGGAGTTCATGGAGGACGTGATCGAGACACCTCCTCCCCCTGCGTACCCCCCGTTGGTGTCGGCGGCGCGGAGGCATTTGGCCACGTTGCCCGATATCTCGCCGCCCAGCATGGTGAGCGTCGCGCCCTGGTTCAGGAAGAACCCTCCCCCGCTGCCGTAGGCGGTGTTCCCGGTTATGCGCGCCCCGTCGTGGACGGTGGCGGTGCCCATCGAGAGGTAGAACGCCCCGCCGTTGTTGTTGGCCGTGGACTCGTTGCCGCTCACCTCGCCGTATATGTCGAAGTGGGAGCTGGCGGTGTTGTATTGCCTGAACGCTGCGATGTCGACGGTGTTCCCGGATGTGACGCTGCCCGCATGCAGGGTGACGGTGTTGTTGCCGCCGCCCACGTACATGACCGAGCCGCCGATGGTGTTCCCGACGATCTCCCCTGTCAGGTGCGCCTCGATGCCCCACCCGGACACGACTATGAAGGAGACCTCGTTCCCCGTCGTCGCGTTCCCGTTGATGCTGCCGTTGAGCTCGACCAGGGCGTCGTCCCCCTGGACATGGACGCCGGGGGAGTTAGCGAAGCTGTTCCCGTCTATGCCCCCGTCGAGCCTGGCCACGTAGCCGCTCCCCTGGAAATCCAGCATGCGGGTGTTGGTGAACGTATTGCCGGTTATCTCGCTGCCGGCGGCGAGGTGCACGGCGTACCCGCCCACCCTGCAGAGCAGCAGCGGCCGCTTGACGTCGCAGTCTACGACCTTCCCGTTGAAGTTGATGGTCGCAGGGTAGTCCGTGTAGATGTACGGGGCGACGATGTCCGCGCCGTCCAGGGTCGCATCGAAGTTCAGGACGGCGGCGCCCTGCAGCCATATGGCCCCGTAGAGGCTACCGGCCCCTTTGTGGCTCGCGTTCGACCCCTCCACATAGCTCCCCGGCTCCAGGTTAAGGATCCCGCCCGTCATCCTTATCGCCGATGCCCCGCCGACGTTGATGATCGCCGCGCCCTCCCCCAGGGTCACGGTCGCGTTCCCCGTATAAGCGGATATGACCGAATCATAGACGTGGTCCTCCCAGCCGACAGTGGGGCCTATGTCGATCGGGATCTGGTCGGGGTACGGGGCGAGCGGGTTGTAGTTGTCGTCCAGCGTGACGTCCAGCAGGGTCAGGGACGCCTTCTTCGTGCTTACAGAGCCGGAGGCGACCTCGATCATGCCGGGGTTGAAATCCCCCCTTGCGGCATCGGTCGCATGGTTGAAGCCCGCATCCCGGATTATGACCCTGTCGATGCCGTCCCCGGTTATCGTGATCTCTTTCTCCCAGACGTATATCCTGCTCTCCAGGGTGATGTTCGACCTGATCACAATGACGTCCCCGTCTACCGCCGCCGCCACCGCCGCGTGGAGGCCTGCGTCGTCATAGACGTCGATTGTGGCGCCCGAGGAGCCGTCATCCGAGGCGAGCGCCGCCACAGAGGCGGTCAGGAAGAGCGCCGCGATACATGTAAAAACCCATGTTATTATATATTTCTTGGATAAAATCATATTTCCCCCAGACAGTTCCATCTTTGTGAGGGGGGATAAAGGTTGCCTTGATAGATTATATACCCAGACATATTTTATTGACATGCGGCGGCGGCCTTCCAGGGGATGTTTGGGTGGGGGCCGGGCGGCGGCCGCACCCTCACGGATGGTACTCGATATAGAGGTCGTCCGTCACCTCGTCCCCCGGTATGGCGTACGCCCCGTCCCCGTCAGGGAACGCGAGCCTCCACTCCCCACCCGCCCCGATGCGGTAGGACACCGCCCCGGCGTACCCTCCCCTCATCGTGAAAGGGTACGGCGACCCCGCCTCCGCCCTGTCGCCCCCCGCGACCAGGGGGCCTTGCCTGAACACCTTGCGCCAGGCCCCCCTGTGCAAGAGGGACAGAGCCGCCGCCATCGCGGTCACGGCGAGGACCAGGGCGCTGAAGACCGTCCATTCGTCGACGAGGGTCATGGGAAGCCTCATGTCCTCTGTGACGAGGAAGAAGACGACGCCCGCGACGGCGGCGATGCCCGCGAGGAGCGCCCACGACGCGCTGCGCCCTATCGGGAGGGGCGCCTCGCTGCGGCCGCCCGCCCTCTTGCCCTCCTCCCGCGCCGCATGGGCGACGGATAGGACGGCGGCGAGGACGCCGGCAAGGGCCATCAACAGATTCAGTAGCGCCCACTCCCCCGTCCGGCTCGGGGGTGATCCCGCGAGCCCGTCGTAAAGGGCGTAGACGGTGAGGTCCGACGTGACGTTGTCGAACGGCTTGTCCCACCCCAGGAAGGTTCGCCCGCCG
>WRNL01000173.1 GCA_009776625.1 Methanomassiliicoccaceae archaeon
GCGGCCGGCGGCCGCCGTACCGCATCGGGCCGCAGAGAGCCATGCCGTCCTCCCTGAACCTTTTTCCCGGTGTTTATGCTACAACCGTTTGGGGCTGTTTGAGACTGTTTGAGACTGTTTGAGACTGTTTGAGACTGTTTGAGACTGTTTGAGACGTTGGTCTATTATTTTTTCCGAGAGACGCCCGATACCCCTCCGGAATCTGACGATTCCTCCGGTCTTTCGGCGTCTGTTTTTATTCATCGACTCACTTTTTATAATTTGTAAGGAGTTCCACTTTTTCGGAACAGTTTATTTATGTCGTAAATAAATTAATATACAAACCGCTTCATAAGGGATAGGTCAAGTGTTTATCATGGCGCAGACAAACATAAACATACGTATCGATGAGGATCTGAAACGAGAGTTCGAGGGTCTTTGCAAGGATCTCGGGCTCACAACGACTGCGGCGTTCACAGTTTTCGCAAAGGCCGCAGTCAGGCGGCAGGGGATACCCTTTGATGTGGTGAGGGGCGCGCCCAATGCAGAAACGGAGGCGGCGTTCAGAGAAGTGGACGCGATGAAAAGGGACCCCTCGGCGGGCAGCACATACACGGATGTCGACGTGATGATGAGGGAGTTGCTTTCCTGACGTATGCAGTGGGGCCCACCTCGAGGTTCCAGACAGATCTGAAAAGAGCTGTGAAACGTGGCTATGACATTGGCAGCCTAACGGCAGTCGTCAAGAAGCTCGCTGCAGGCGAGACGCTGGAGGCAGGCTTCAATGACCATCCCCTGAAGGGGCAGCACAAAGGCCGCCGAGAATGCCACATCGCCCCTGACTGGCTTTTGATCTATGAGAGATTTGACGATGGGTCAACCCTATACCTAATCAGGACGGGCACACATTCGGATTTATTCGAATGAACCACATGCGGGCTTCGGCATGGGCAGGATGGAGCCGCAAGCCCTCCCCACAGCCGAAACGCACACGGGCCCTGCGCCCAGCGGCAGACCCCGGCCGTGTAAAGCGGGGGCGTGGTCAGGGGCCGTCGTACAGTATCAGGCCGTAGAGTGTCATGCCGTCCTTCCTGAACTCGAAGTCTATGCCGTTCGCCGCCATGTACTCGTCCATCATTATCCCGTATGAGGATATGGACGGCACCATCTGGTCCGGGAACCTGCACGGGCCGCCCGGGTACGAGCATTGCCCGCAGTACCTGCAGCCGCCGTCGGAGAGGGCGACCGCACGGTGCCCGTCCCGCCTCATCTCCGCCGCGAACCTCCTGCACACATCCTGATGACCCCCGCCCAGCTTCTCTACCAGGTCGCGGTCGCCGACGTCTATGCCGTCGAACCTCTTCATCAGGACGGCGGCCCTCGGGAAGCCCCTCACGAAGCCCAGGCACTCCGCCTCGGGGCCCACGCCGGGGGGGCACCCCCACGTCGTGCCGTACGCCCCGCAGGCGTTCTCCGCGCACAGCCCCCTGCATTTCCTCATCGAGGCCTCGTCGGGGGACGGCGGACAGATCTTCTTGAAAAGATACCCCTCTGCCGCCGGGTCACCCGACATCCTGCCCCACACGTCGTCGATCATGCGCCCGCATGCCCGTGCGCGGTTATATACCTGACTTATGCCGCGGAAGGGCTTTCGGAGGAAAGGGATTAAGAACCCCCCTCCCGCTACCGTGTGCTATGACAATGGCGGAAGACGCAGCCGACAAGAAGATCGCGGCCGGGATGAAGGCTATGGACGAAGGGGACTTCAAGAAGGCGTACTCGCACTTCAAGAAGCTGGCGGAGGAGCTCCCGAAGAACGCGGAGGTCTGGTACTACAAGGCGGAATGCGGGAACTATGCGTCGGGGATGTTCGGCGCGAAGGTCCCGACGGAGGAGATCATGGAATCCTACAAAAGGGCGATAGAGCTGGACGGGGACAGGGTGGAGTACTACCAGTCCTACGGCTCGTTCTGCATCTCCGTGAACAAGTACGACGAGGCGGAGAAGGCGTACAACGAGGCGGCGCAGATCGACGAGTCCCTCGAGTCGTCCCTGTACTCGGAGTTCGCCATAGAGTACTTCAACAACGTCATGGCGACGTATGGGGAGATAATGGAGGACCCGAAGGCGAGGGCGCCTTACGCGAAGAAGGCCCTGGAGTACATGCTCAAGGCGCTGGAGATATCCCCTGAAGAGGCGAAAGGGCTCCTGTGAGGCGGGGGCGGCAAAGGCGGCGTGTGTGGAGAATGGTAGCGAGGGGTCGATTTGAACGACCGGTCTCCGGGTTATGAGCCCGACGGGATATCCTGGCTACCCCACCTCGCTGTTGCACCCACCTACTGCTATTTGATATAAAAACTTTGCATACTTCTTCTGTTCCGTCGAAGGACGGATGACGGCAAGGAGCACACACCGTGTGGGCAGCTGTATTCAGCGCATGTCGTTGAAGTCAAGATCATGCTCCAAACTCCCTGGCTCACATGTCGTCCATGGAGAGCAGCCTGTACTCTATCTCGTACCCTTTGAGCCCTTGGACCGTTCCGGCCTTCCTCTCGAGCTCGCCGAGGCTCAGCTTCCTCGGGTTCCTCTTTATCTCGGCGAAGATCTGCAGGACGTGCTCGATGGTCATGGTCTCCCACGGTATGTCCTCCGCCCATCTGCCCAGCACCTCGATGGGGACGTTCTCGTGCCCCCTCTTGTGCATCCTCAGGTGGTAGCA
>WRNL01000174.1 GCA_009776625.1 Methanomassiliicoccaceae archaeon
GGGGCGCCGGGCGCGTGCCGGGGGCCTCTCCTCCGTTCGCTGCCGCTCACTCGGGAGGCCCCCGGCACTGTCCGGTCGTCATCCCTTCCGTGTTTTGGGAAAGTATTATCCCCGATCGCCTCGATACTGTCCTAAGTGGTCACGAACTCGTGAAGTATTACACGGAAAAACAGCCGTCGCAATCATTATACGGAGGCCGTTCGATACCTCTTCATGGGTTCTGCGGATGCGGGCGGGGGGCTTCCCTTTGAAAGACTGAGGGAGGTGGTCGCGCCTATCGCGGCAGAACATGGCATAACCCGTGTGTGTCTGTTCGGATCCAGGGCTAGGGGGGACTACCACGAGGGCAGCGACTATGATTTCTGCATTGCCGTCCCTGATGACTACGACCTTTTCGACATAGGGGGGTTCCTGTATGACCTTAAAGAGGCCGTGGGGGGCAATGTGCACATTGTGTGCGAGGACAGCGCGTTAAAAAGGCCGTCCCTGATGGAGGAGATATTGCGTGACGGAAAAATCGTTTTCGAGGCGTGACGTAGTGAACTTGCATTTTATCCTGGGAAAAACCGCTCAAAAACGACGGTCAGCCCGTGAAATTAGACAAGTGAGTGCCGGACACCTCCAAGCTGACGGTGCGGCCTGGCCTTACCTCAAGGTCACCCTCATAACGCAGGCTATATAAAAACGGAGTGATGACATGAGGACGCTGGTGGTGACAGAGATGGACGAGGACGAAGAGAACTTGATCATCACAATAAAGAATTATGCGACGGTGACGGGGATGTCGCGAAAAAAGGTCATCAGAAAGATTACCGAAGACCTTGAAGATATAATAGATGCAAAAGTGGCAGAGGAGGCGTACAGAGAGCATCTGAAAAATCCCGGTGGGGCAATGCCTTTCGAGGACTTTAAAAAAGAGATGGGGATGCAGTGAGATACGGCGCTCTCATCTCCGAAAAGCTGGGAAACACCTACAGAAACTGCACAGCGGAGCATCTGGGGCGATACTGTCGTGGGTTGATGAAAATCTGAACTGGAGCGAGAACCCGAGAGAGAAGGGGAAAGCTCTCACGAGGTCACTGAAAGGGATATGGAGTGTGCATTCCACAGTGTTGACCTGGATCCCTCCTTGTGTATGTGTGCTTATCCTTCCTGGTCAGTGTTCGCTTAGAAACATTGCCGGGCTAATAATATATGTGTGAATCACCTACGGTGGAACATGTCGCTCAGGGACTTTCTGGGGGAAGGGGTTCATTCCGTCAAGGGAAGGATCGACCCGAATTCGATAAAAATAACAGAGATTCTGCTCGGTGATCAGGACTCAACTGTACTCTTCGAGGATGTGAACGGGAAGGCCGCCGCTGGGAACGTGTTCTCCACGAGGAAAAAAGTCGCCGCAGCTATGAACATCCCTCAGGAAAGGATCGTCGAGCACATCTTGTCCGCCATCGACTCCCCCTGCGAAGTGAACGAGGTCAAAGAGCCGGGGTTCAAAGCCATGTCCGTCGAGAACGACCTGGCCTCGCTCCCCATGCCGAAGTATTATCCGGAGGACGGCGGCCGCTACATCACGGCGGGAGTGATAATTGCCGAGTACAAGGGGAAGAAGAACGCGTCCTTCCACAGGATGATGGTCCTGGGGGAGGATAGGCTGGCCGTCAGGCTCGTCCCGAGGCATCTCTTCACCATGTACAACGAGGCTAAAAAGGACGGGAAGGAGCTTAACGTCTCCATCTGCATCGGGCTGCCTATCGAGGTGCTGGTCGCCGCCGCCGTCTCTATGGACTACGGGGCGGACGAGCTCATGGTCGCTTCGTCCATGTCCAAGAAGGGGCACGGCAGGCCCCTGGACGTGGGGAGGTGCGCCAACGGGCTGCTCGTCCCCTCCTCCTCCGACTACGTGCTCGAGGGTAGGATCACCTTCGATACAGCCTCTGAGGGGCCCTTCGTCGACATCACCGGGACCTACGACGTCGTCAGGGAGCAGCCTGTGATAGAGATCGACAGGATATGGTCGTGCAGGGACCCCTTGTTCCATCTCCTGCTCCCGGGCGGCAACGACCACTTCCTGCTCATGGGGCTCCCCCGCGAGCCGATGATCCTTAAGACGGTTAGGCAGGCCGTCCCGAGGGTCAAGGCGGTCAGGCTGACCGAAGGCGGGTGCTGCTGGCTCAACGGCGTCGTGTCCATTGCGAAGAACAAGGAGGGCGACGGAGTCAACGCGATACTGGCGGCGTTCACCGGCCACCCTTCCATGAAACAGGTGATCGTGGTGGACGACGACATAGACATATTCGACGACCGGGCGGTGGAGTGGGCGGTGGCCACGAGGATGCAGGGGGACAGGATCGTCAGGATACCTGGTGCCGCAGGGTCGTCCCTCGACCCGAGCATCGACGTCACAACGTACAAGGTGGGCTTCGATGCCACTGTGCCGTTGGGGAAGGACAGGAGGTGCTTCGACAGGGCCAGGGTAGACGGCGGGAAGTGAGGTCAGCCCCACCAGTCCGTGTTCCTGTCTATCGTGTCTTCCCTGTCGGGGCCGATGCTGATTATGTCCACCGGCACCTTAAGGAAGCCCTCTATGAATGAAATGTACGCCCTCATCTCCTCGGGGAGCGCGTCGTACCCGCCCTTGACCACGGCGGCGGTGTCGTCCCAGCCCTCCCACCCCTTCATCGTCCTGTAGACGGGCCTC
>WRNL01000175.1 GCA_009776625.1 Methanomassiliicoccaceae archaeon
CCTCTTGAAGCCGCGCCTGCCGAAGTGGTCCCGGTCGTACCTGAGCATGTGCATCTTGCCTGTCTTCGCCAGGCCCGCCTGCCCGTGCCCGCCTATGAGGCCGGCCCCGCGGCCCGCCTTCTTCCCGCGCCCGTGGGTCCTCGACCCTCTCATCTTCCTTGTCCTGCTTGGCATTCCTCTCCACCTCACAGCATCCTGTTGATGAGGTCGTTGATCCCGCCCCCCCTGTAGCCGAGGGAGCCGCCGTTCCTGAACGAGCGTTTGTTGCCCTCGTAGCCCTTTATGGGGGGGTGCAGGCGGAACACCGGCTTGGCGTCCTCCATGTCCCTCATCCTGTAGTCCTCGCCGATCATCGCCCTGGCGAGCTCCTCGACGCTCCCGAAGCCCGTCCTCTCCTTGAGGTAGTCCTCCGTGATGTCGTTGTCGCCGGCTATCTTCCCGCGGGTCTTGATCATCGCGACGAGGGTCTCCTCGTCGATCTCGCCCCATGTGCAGTAGTCCTTGACCATCTGCAGCATCCCCTTTATCGAGGGGGTCTCCGGGAGCACCACGCAATGGTTGACCCGGGTCAGGCCCAGGAGCCCCATGGTGTGCCTTATGTCCTTGTTGACGTCCGCCTGTCCGCGCACGCGCACAACCGCATATGCCATGCTCATTCCTCCTCTATGTCGGCGCCGGCCTCGGACATGACCATCCCGACCGGGCCGGGGACTATCTTGAGCCTCCTCGCCTGCTCCTCGGTGATCCTCATGCGGGCGGTCATCTTGAGCGCCTCGAACGTGGCCATGGCGTAGTTCACCTTGGTCTTGGTGTTGCCTGTGGCGAACCCCCAGGCGTCGTGCACGCCGGCGAGGGTCAGGAGCTTCTTGGCCACGTCCCCCACCGCTAGCGATATCCCGCGGGGGGCCGGCTTCAGGTACACCGTCACGGAGCCCGTGTGGCCCGACACCTCGAAGGGTATCGTGTGGGGCTGGCCGCACCCGCATTCCCAGGAGCCGCACCCCCTCTTCACCTCGATGACGTTGAGCTTCGCGTTGTCGATGGCCTTCTTTATCGTCGGGCCCACCTCCTTCCCCTTGGCCTTGCCTATCCCGATGAACCCGTCGCCGTTGCCGACGATGCATGTCACCGCGAACCTAACCCTCCTCCCGGAGTCGGTCATCCTCTGGACCATGTTCAGGTCTATCACCTCGTCCTTGAGGTCGGGGAGCAGTACGTCCACTATCTCCGCCTCGCGGAGGGGCAGCCTGGTCTCCAGGGCCTCGCTCATCGTGGTGACCTCGCCGTTGAAGACCATCTGCCCCAGCCTTGTCTTAGGGATCCAATCCATCTTACTCAGCCTCCATCTTCTTCTTCACGCCGCTGACGGCCGCCTCGACCCCGTCGCCGATGTGCCTGCCGTTGATCCTGTCATCCGTCGGGAGGACCTCCTCGCTGTGGGGCACCTCCAGCCCGGCGTCGGTCATGCCCTTCACCGTGGCGAACAGCACGCCGCCGCGCTTGGGGGCCTGCATGCCTATGTCGAGGACGGCGTACTCGATGCCGCCCTTCAGCGCCCTCTTGCCTGCCAGGAACCCCACGAGGTACGCCGCGGGGATCGAGGAGCAGGAGCCCTCCCATCCCATGCCGCGCAGCTCCTGGGTGGATGCGGCCGCCCGTACGATGTCCCCCTCCATGTCGAAGTCGACGAACTGGATGGTGACGTTCCTGTTGGACCGCCTCACCACCGCCCTCGGCTCGCCGCTCCTCAGGAGCCTCTTCCTAGCGTAGTAGTCCGTGCGGCACTCCCTTCTCCTCCGGAACGCGACTTTGTATCTTGGTCCTGTCGCCATCAGATCTCCTCCTCTTTCAGGTGCCCGGCGGCGGCCATGTGCTGCCTGAGGTTCCTGCGGGACTTATAGACCCCGCCCTTGGCCCTCCTGTAGTAGAGCCTGTACACGGAGGGGGTTATCTTCCCCTCCGCCCTCAGGGCCTTCAGCTCGTCGCGGATGGGCCTTATGGTGGCTATCCACCTGCGCTTGTCGGGGACGCGGGCGTTCGCCGTCCCCTTCCTGCTTCCTGGCCCCTTCCTCTTGCCGCTGGCCTTCTGTTCGGCCGCATGCCTTATCCTGCCCTTCGACGTGCCCTGCTTGGGCTTCGCCCTTATCAGCCCCGACCCGATCGCGGTGCGGATGTCGGAGCGGGTGATGCACCCCTCTATGTCGTCCAGGCCGTCGGGGTCCATCCAGACCCTGTTCTCGCCGCATTTGAGGATCTCCGCCGCCATCCTCTTCTGGTTCTTCAGGTCCATGCTCACACCATCCTGTTGAGGACCCTGATGCCGAGATCCGCCGCCCTGTCCTCTATCGCGATCCTCTTCTTCGTCCCCACGCCGCCGCCGATGCGCACGGCCTGGGTCTTCGGGTCGACGCCCTCGAGGCCGTCCGTGTTGTACACGAGCACCTCCTCGAACCCGGAGGGGTGCAGCCCCCTCGCCGCGACGGGGCCCCTGAACCCTATGTCGACCATGGGGGGGCGCCTCTTCAGCCGCCTCTTCATCTTGGAGTGGATGCCCTTCGGCTTCCTCCACTTCTCCCCGAGCTTGGAGTACCTGAACCACTCCTGCCTCTTGAACGCCGGCCTGCGGCCGGATATGATCGCCCTCTTGGCGAGGGCCTCCGCCAGCTCGTCGGGGATCTCGGGGGTGA
>WRNL01000176.1 GCA_009776625.1 Methanomassiliicoccaceae archaeon
GGGGGGGGGGGGGCGTTCCCTGACGGGAACGCAGCCCCTGCGGCTCATCCCCACCCGATCGGGATCTCCGACGGACACTTGTAACCGAACGCCTTGTACGCCTCGTTCTCCCTCTTCCGCCTCTCGTCCGGGAGGACCGCGTCGTCGAACACCTTATATTTCTGGTTCCTGATGTCCGGGGGCATTGACCAGACGTCCATGCCCTTGCCCTTGTTGTGAGCCTTCGTGGCATTCATCATGTACGCCAGTCATCTCTCATATATCAGCACCTCGTGTTCCCTTATCGTGCTGAGGTATCCTTCGGGTATGGAGTCGGTCGGTATCACGTCCACCGGCATCCCGAGGGCCCTTTCCAGGCGGACCATCAGGGCGCAGAGATCCATGTTACGCAGGTTGCCCGCATCGATGCGTATGTCCACATCGCTCCTGTCGTCCGCCTCGCCGCGTGCGTATGACCCGAACACGTATGCGCGATCCACCCCCGCATAGCGTTCCAAAAGGGGCGTCACTAATCCAGCCAGCTCATCGAGGGTGTATTTTGCGGCCATTGTGTCCATGGAGGGATGCCGTTTGTAAATCATAATCTTTATGGTAGCCTTCTTCCTGTATCCGAAGGGGAGTGAGGTCTGAACGGGGCCTTGTTGGCCATTGTACGGATCCAGTGCAGATAAGCCCGGATGCCAGCTACAGAACGCATGGTTGTATGCCGCCCCGTCGCGCCCACCGCCGCCTCCCCCCCCCGCGAGCCTTATGCGGAATCCACCCTAAAACCGATAAAACCAAAAAATGGGTTCAAAGTCATCAGCATGCCATCAGAAAACGGCTTGTACGGGATGGTCAGGTTGTTTTCACGGCGATGGCGCCGCGCCGGAATCCGGCGTTCAGACTATTTTTGTCGTCCTTCGATTGGTTATTTATACCAAATGCCCCATTCAGTGGCGATCACCATGGTACAGATAACACCAGACGCTGAGAAGTTCATCAGCGAACTCCTGGAGAAGAACCAGAAGACCGGGTACGGGATCAAGATCTACCTCTCGGGGATCGCTTGCTCCGGCCCCCAGTTCGGGATGTCCTTCCAGCAGGGGGACGCGGAGGGGGACATCGTGGACAAGAGCGCCTCGGCCTTCGACATCTACTACGACGGGGACACCCAGCAGGCGCTCGACGGCTGCGTCATAGAGTTCGTGGACGACCCCAACTTCGGGACGGGGCTGACCATACGCGACCCCAACTTCAGCGGCTGCTCGTCCTGCGGCGGCGGCTGCCGCTGAGCGCCTTTTCCGGCGGCCCCCCAAACAACTTTTTATTATACTATCCACAATGCTGTCCAACATGGGCTACGTCTCGCACCCCAGGATCACCCCCGGCGCGGTGGAGGAGCGGAGGTACCAGGTCAACCTCGCCAACGGCTGCATGGGGGCCGACACCCTCGTGGTGCTCCCCACCGGCCTCGGAAAGACCATCGTTGCCCTCCACGTGGCCGCCGAGGCGCTGCTTGCAGGGAAGAAAGTGCTCCTGATGGCGCCCACCAAGCCCCTCGTGGACCAGCACGCCTCCGTCTTCTCGTCCCTCTTGGCGGACACCAAGGTGGGCGTTATGAACGGCCTCATGAAGCCCGAGACCAGGAAGAGGATAGCCGAGGAGGGCGAGTTCGTCATCTCCACCCCCCAGTGCGTCGCCAACGACCTGGAGGGCGGGATGTACGACATGGGCATCTTCGGGCTCGTCATCTACGACGAGGCGCACAGGGGCGCCGGCAACTACGCCTACGTCACGGTCGCCAAGCACTGCGCCGGGAGGATCCGGTCGGTGGGGCTCACGGCGTCGCCGGGCGGCGACATCGGGAAGGTGGAGGAGGTCTGCAGGAACCTGGGCTTCGTCCGCATAGACGTGAGGACGGAGGAGGACCCGGACGTCGCGCCGTACATCCACGACACCTATGTCCAGAGGGTGGAGGTCAACATGCCCCGGGAGCTCCTGGATGTCGCGGGGATCCTGAGAGGGCTGCTCGACCACTACTTCCTGGAGCTCACCGACCTCAGGCTGACCACGGGCAACTGGCCGGCCTCGGCCACGCACATGCTGATGATCGGGGAGAGCCTCCAGAAGAGGCTGAGGCGGGGGGAGCGGTCCCCCACCATATACCGCGGCCTCACCGTCCAGTCCATATGCATCAAGATACTCCACGCCATCAACCTGGCCGAGACCCAGGGGATGAGCCCGCTCAGATCGTACATGTCGAAGCTGATCGAGGAGGGGCGTGCCGAGAAGGGCAACAAGGGCGGGAGGGAGCTCGCCGCCAGGAAGGAGTTCATCGAGGCCTGGGGGATGGTCTCGGCCAGCAGGATAGAGCACCCCAAGGTCTCGAAGCTGATGAGCCTGGTGAGCCAGATACTGAGCTCCGACCCCTCGTCCAAGGTGATGGTCTTCACCCAGTACCGCGACACCTGCGACGTCCTGGTGGAGAAGCTCTCGACGATCGAGGGGGCGAGCGTCGGCAGGCTCATCGGGCAGTCCAAGGGCGGCCTCCGGCAGAAGGAGCAGATAGGCGTGCTGGCGGAGTTCAGGAGCGGCGCCAGGAACGTCGTGGTCGCGACTTCGGTGGGGGAGGAGGGGCTGGACGTCGCCAGCACCAACGCGGTGATCTTCTACGAGCCGGTCCCG
>WRNL01000177.1 GCA_009776625.1 Methanomassiliicoccaceae archaeon
TACAGCCGGGATGACCGCCCGAGACCGGCGGGTAGAGCGCGTAGTTGAATGCTGCCTGAAACAGAAGGGGGGGTACTATCACCACTTGACACCCTTTTTACATCTGGCTCGCTGTTTTTTCCGGCGTTTGGAACGCATATTCCTTCTATTTCAACCAACTCCTTATTTCAGTCTGTACATCGACATGGCCGCCCCCATGTCGTCCATGTCCACCCCTATGTACCTCAAGGTGGTGTCCGTGCTCTCGTGGCCATAGATCTTGGCTATGGTCGCTATGGGGACGTTGGACCGGTACATGATCCGCCCGAACGTCCGCCGCAAGGTGTGGTGCGAGAAATGGAACCCCGCCTGTTCGGACAGCCCTTCCATTATCTTGTCGAGGCCTGTGAGCTTGGCTTGCCTGGAGTAGCCCCTTATGTCGCCTTTGACGCGGTACACGAGCATGTTGGGGGGGGGGACACTCACAGGATGTCTGCTCACGGCTTGCGCGGCCGCTATCAGCCCTCCACGGTACTCCCTGTACCTGCGCACCACGTCGTGAGTCCTCGGGTGGAATGGGACCGTCCGAAGCTTCCTGCCGGACCTCCCCTTCCCCACCACGTCTATGTACCCGTCATGGACATGTTGCACGCCCATGCGCGCGACCTCGACGCGCCTGAACCCCATCCCCAGCTCGCAGTTAACGAGCATCTCCTGGTTCGGCGTCTGGGGGAAGTCCATCAGATACTGCGCGTCCTCGAAGGACAGCCAATCCACGTTCGGCCTCATGTCCTGCGGCCAGACTATCTTCATTTCATGGATGGAGAAGTTGCCGTAGAACCCCATGATCCGCATGAGCACGCCGATGTAATTCTTCCGCGTCGACACGGCATAGCCCTCCTCCGCCATGTAGTCCAAGAGGGCCCGAACGTCTGACTGCGCTATGGCGTGTGGCAGGATCCCAGGGGCTGAAAGCGACAGCAGCTTGAACACCCCCTGCGCGGTCTCCCTGTAACCCTCTACCGATCTCGGGGAAAGGGTCTTGTCCTTCGCCAGATCGTCCGCATAGAACTTGCTTATGCATGATTCCACGCTTTGAGGGTATTTGCTCATATCAGAACGCCTCCCTATGCTTGTTGGTTGACAGCCCCGTCGCCGGCCAAGCCTCCGGCAGCGCGCCAGCCTTCAAGCCCCCACCCCCTGGCCGCCGCCCCACGCCCTCAGCGAGTGGGGGTCCAGGACGGTCTGCTGCGACACGCCGCGTATCCTGTCGGCGGCGTATGCGAACCAGCCGGGGTCCATCTCCATCCCTATGTACCTGCGCCCGAGGCGCAGGGCGGAGGCCCCGACGGTCCCCGAGCCCATGAAGGGATCCAGGACGGTGTCGCCGGGGCGGGTGCTGATCTCAATGAGGAAATCCATCAGCGCCTCCGGCTTCTCGGCAGGGTGGCCGGTCGGCTTCGTCGTCGGCCACTTGATGGTCACGACGTCCCGGAGACCCCGGTCCACCATCTTGAACTTGTCCATCGGCATGAGCGCTACCAGTTCGTAGGACGACCGCAGCCCGGCGGGGCCGCCCGTGCCTATGCAGACCTTGTCCCATACCAGCATGGACGCTATCCGCAAACGGGCATCGAAGGCGGCCTTCTGGAAGGACACCATCGACCTCCAGTTGAGGCACGTCCATATCGCGCCGTCCGTCTCCAGGCGGCCGCGCAGCTTGGAGAAGAGCGCGGAGTAGAAGAGCGCCCCGTTGATCATGTCGGTGAACGGGCTCACCTTGTCGTCGATGTCGGACTCCATCCCCACCATTTACGGGGGGTCCATCACCACGCAGCTGGCCCCCCTCATGTTGTCGAGGAGCTCCATGCAGTCCCCGCAGTACAGGGCGGCGTTGCCTATGACGAGGGGCGCGGTCATGCGACGGCCCCCCTCACGTCCGTGCAAGGCGCAGGGCTACAAACCGCCGACGGAGGTTATATATTTCATCGGTAGGGGTCGCCGAAAGTGACCGAAAGTGCGAAAGTGACACCGATAGCATTATAGCGTCAGTCCCTGCTATATATCAAATAGAGGTATCAAAATGGCTTCCTCGAACGGAAACACAACAATCATTGTCTTGGGGGCGGTGGCGATCGTGGCCATCATCGCGAGTGCATTCGTCATCGTCAACCTCACAGGGGGCGAAGGGGGAACCGATGATAAGGGTGCGGGAACCGATACAACTCCCGCCAACCCCAATATAGTGAAGGACGCGTCATTCACCGTTTCCATAGGGGAGATAAAGAACATGGGGCCGCCCAACGATTTCCAGTACCGGGAAGTGACTGCCACACCGAAATATGCCGACGGGGTCGTGGAGCACGTGTGGCTATACTCCTTTGACGATGTGAACCATGGGACGCCGCAGACGACTGAATCGCTCAACACGGGGGTGCATACCATCCTTTTGCCGCACATGAGCATAATCCATTGGGCAACATACGCCGATGGGGAAACAGTTCAAAGCCAGTGGTCATTCTCAGATGATTATCTTCCCTGACTAAAAACCTGGGGGTCGAATCCTATGGCGCTGTCTGACAATGCTAAGATACTGGTGGTGGCGGCGACGGTGGTCGCCGTGTTGTGCGGAGCCGCCGTCGCGATGAGCGGCGGCGATGGCGGCGGCGATGGCGGCGGGGACTCGG
>WRNL01000178.1 GCA_009776625.1 Methanomassiliicoccaceae archaeon
TCCCCCTGTTTGGCGGGCAAAGGGCGCCCCGTCACCGGGCAGCGATGGAACAGGGGGGGGGGAATCAGGGGTCATGTGGTGCAGGGGAAGGGATTTGAACCCTTGTATCACTAAGAACAGGATCCTAAGTCCTGCGCCGTTTCCAAGCTTGGCTACCCCTGCCTGCCAAGACCCGACTACGCTTGCCTTTATTATCGTTTTCCATCGGCGTAAGCTGTCGTCGAATCATGGCGCGGCAGGCGCCCTTCATCATGAAAGGATCTTCACCATCCGGTTCAGGCCTTTTTTGGCATCCCTGCTGAGGAGGTCGAAACCTTTCTTCTCATAATACCCAACCAGCGCATCCTTGCAATCCAGCCTTATGGTCCTGCAGCCGACGAGGAGGTTGGCTCTCCTTATGATGCCCGATGCGAAAACCATCGCATAGTCGCCTATGTTCTTACCGTAGCCGTCGACCTTGCCGAGCTGGCCTATCAGATAGGACTGTGCGGTGCCGTTGTTGAAGTTCATCCTTTCGCTCAGATCCTCGTTGAGCCTCTCATCGCCGACGTTAAGGCACCTCACAGCGAGGGTAATGTACGCGACCAAACGTTCCGTAGGCTCTGTGTCGAATATGAGGTATGTCCTCGATATTTGGGCCAACTCATGTTTGACGGCGGTCTTCCTTATGTATCTCTGGACATCCTCGTCTTTGGAACATGAGAACCCCAACAGTATCTCGTCGACCATTTGCCCCGAGCGCTGTTCCATGAGATCCCCGAGGGAAACGATGTTATATCCCACAGAAATGCCTCCCATTTAGGGTTTTTCTTCCGCGTTCTGTCATGCCCAAGACATCCATGCTCCCCATCGGCTCCCTTTTTTCAGCCTTTTCGAAAACACGCAACAGCATCTCCACCTCGCCCTGGGTGGTAATCACCCACGGACCGAAGAACGACTCCTCTGCCATCCGTCCGCCTCCCCCTTACGCCGTATGCCCCTTTGGACGTGCCTACACCCTGACCGTCAGTACCCCTTTGGGAGGTGGGGGTACCTCTCCCTCAGGAACCCCTCTCCCAAGAGCCTTTTGCCCTCTTCGATCATCCCGATCACGTCTATTGGCTCCTCCGGCTCCCTTTTTTCAGCCTTTTCGAAAGCACGCAACAGTATATCCACCTCCTCCTGGGTGGTTATCTCCCACAAATCATAGAACGATTCCTCTGCCATCTCTTTCTGCCTCGCTTGTGTTATACCATACCGTGTATTTTAACGATGCTTTTTAACGCCCTCACATTACAGTAAGCATAACTCCCCTATGGGCGGCCTGCCGCCTGCCCCTTCAGACGAAACCCAAATAAGCAGAAGGTGGATATACCGGGGAAGCGAGGTGTCCTGACGATGAACATTCTTGAAGACAGCGGCAAAGGCCTCCTCCTCGGCAACGAGGCCATAGTGAGGGGGCTGATAGAGGCGGGGGTGAGGTTCGCGTCCACGTACCCGGGGACCCCCTCGTCGGAGATCGGCAACATCCTGGGGGAGATCTCAGGGGATGCCGGGATGTATTTCGAGTTCTCGTCCAACGAGAAGATCGCCCTGGAGGTGTCTGCGGCCGCCGCGTCCGCCGGGGTGAGGTCCTTCGCCTTCATGAAGCACGTGGGCCTGAACGTGGCCGCTGACCCCCTGATGACGCTGGCGTACTCCGGGGTCGTGGGTGGTATGCTTGTGCTGACAGCCGACGACCCCTCCGCCCACAGCTCCCAGAACGAGCAGGACAACCGCTACTTCGCGACGCTGTCGCTACTGCCAATGGTGGAGCCCTCCACCCCCGCCGAGGCGAAGGAGATGGTGGGACAGGCCTACGGGATCTCCGAGGCCCTGACCCTCCCGGTGATATACAGGACGACCACCAGGGTGAACCATGCGAGGTCCATCGTGGAGCACGGGCCGAGGACGGAGACGCCTGCGAAAGGGCATTTCGACAAGGACGACAAGAGGTTCGTGAACATCCCCGCGTTCGCCAAGCTGAACAGGGTGAGGCTCCTGAAGCTGAACGAGAGGGCGCAGGAGCTGTCCGAGGCCTCCCCCCTTAACAGGGTAGAGGGCGACGGGGACGTGGGGGTCATAACGTCCGGCGTCAGCTACACCTACGTGAAGGAGTTCACATCGGGCGCGTCCATACTGAAGCTGGGGTTCACCAACCCCCTCCCTGAGAGGAAGATAGCCGAGTTCATCAGGGGCAAGAGGCATGTGGTCGTGGTCGAGGAGCTGGATCCGTTCCTGGAGGACCAAGTGCTCCGCATATGCGCCCAGAACGGCCTCTCCGTCCCCGTGTACGGGAAGAGGTCGGGGCATCTCCCGAGGGAGTGGGAGTACTCCCCGGACACCATGAGGAGGCTCGACGGCCTGCTCGGGGTCAGGGACATGCCCGAGCCGCTCCCCCCGGTCGACGTCAAGCTGCCCGGTCGCCCGGCGACGCTCTGTGCCGGCTGCCCCCACAGGGGCATGTTCGCGGCGACGAAGAGGGCCGTCGGCAAGAAGGACGTCGTCTACTGCACAGACATAGGGTGCTACACCCTGGGGCTGCAGCCCCCGTTCCACGCCGCAGACTTCCTGATCTGCATGGGCGGGGGAGCCGGCGCCGCCGGCGGG
>WRNL01000179.1 GCA_009776625.1 Methanomassiliicoccaceae archaeon
GGGCTGCCGTGACGGCATCGCGGCCGCCGCCGGTCTGTCTGGCGGGTTCTCGGCGCAACATCGTCTGAGGATCATGGCATAGGTCGCCGCTGCGGCGACCAGCGGGACGCTGGAAGCCTGTATGGAACCTTTGTACCTTAGGCGCATGATCCTACGCTACTCCCTCCGACTGTTGTGTGGTTACAACCATATCGCGGAGTCGCTATTTTTACACAAGGTCACTTTCACAAACTTCCCCCAATTGCCCAATTGGTGATCTTGCCCTTCTCTTTCACATAAATCACGGCTTTCACTTGCCTGGAATTCAATCCGAGCTTTGTCAGCTCTGCTTCATTGAACATGTCTTTGTACAGTGCGACCATGAACGTCATCAGTTGGTGGTCGGTTGCCTGTTTGCCGTTAAGAGTGGGGTACCGGTCACGAACTCGTGAAGTATTACAAGACAGGCTCGTCCCCGATAAAATGAATTATATCTTCCTCGACGAGGTCCAGAAAGTAACCGGTTTCCAGCAGCTCGTAGACAGCCTGTTCATCAAGAGGAATTGCGACGTCTACATCACAGATCCAACGCAGAGCTCCTCTCGGGGGAGCTGGCGACCCTGCTTACCGGGAGGTACATCGAGACGGAGGTCCTGCCGTTCTCATACGCGGAGTACATAGAGTTCCTGTCCATGAACCCTCAGAGGCCAGGGGGCCATGATATCGGCGGCGACCCCAAATTCCTAAAACTTCGGAAAAAGGAAAGTTTTAGGAATTTAGTGAAGGGAGATGCCCTTTCCCCCGGGATGGTCATGGGCGAGAGGCTGTTCGATTTCCTCTACAACGGGGGGATACCCCTCGCTGTCGCTTTCGGGGACTCTGAACAGGAGCTGAGCAGGGACTTTTTGGACGCGCTCTTGGACAGCATAGTGGAGAAGGACATCTTCAAGAGACACGAAGTGTACTCGAAAGCCTCTTTCAACAAGCTGATCGATTTCCTTATGGACTCCATCGGGCCCCCCGTGTCCCCAAACTCGATCGCCAACGTGTTCAGATCCGAGAACACGCCCATCGACAACAAGACGGTGAGCCAGTACCTGGGGTATCTGACGGAGTCGTACCTGTTCTATGAGGTCCCCAGGTACGACCTCAAAGGCAAGGGCCTGTTGCGCACCCTTGACAAGTACTACCTGTCCGACACCGGCTTCCGCAAAGTGCGCCTGTCCAAGGACAGGGACGCCGACGCAGGATGCATGCTCGAGAACGCCGTGTATCTGGAGCTGCGCAGGCGCTGCAAAGACGTCTATGTGGGGAAATGGGACGAGTACGAGGTCGATTTCGTAGCGGTCGGCCGCGACATGGGCATAACATACTACCAGGTGGCGTTCTCCACAACCGACCCGAAGACCCTTGAGAGGGAGCTGCGCCCCCTGCGGGCGATAAGGGACTCCAACCCGAAGTTCCTTCTGACGACGGATGTCGACTTCGACCCCGTATATGACGGCATCCGAAAGCTGAACGTCGTGGATTGGCTGCATCAGGGATCCCCCAAACGGGCATCGGCACAGGTGAACGACACGGAGGCTTCGGTCCTGAGCTATGTGGGGGAGAACCCCCAGGCGAGGGTCTCCGACATCGCAGAAGGAATAGGTGCATCCAGGTCCAGCGTGGAAAGGGCGATATCGAGGCTCAAGGCCATCGGCTTGCTCTCGAGGACAGGCAACAACAGGGTCGGCATGTGGGTGGTCGAACGCGATTGACGCCCGTCCCGCCGCGTCGCTGCACGGCGATACACAGACCGCATGTCAAGGTCGATGAGGTCAATTGAAGTTAATTGAAGTTAATTGAGGTCAATCGTGCCATAGCATCGACCCCGTGGCCAGAACCCACTCTCCATCCTTGAAGGGCGGCGTCCCCCTGCGCAGATGGCGGCGCATGAAAAGGTGCGAGAGAAGGGGTCTGGATCTCCAAAAGGTAGAGGTTGTGATCCATAGCCTCCAGGAGGGGGTACCTCTCGAGCCGAGGCATAAGGTGCACCGGTTGCGCGGAGAGTATTGAGGATACATGGAGTGCCACATCGGGCCGGACTGGCTGCTCGTCTATTCGGTGGATGAGGAAAAGGGGAGGATATACATCGCGCGCACAGGGACTCACGATGACCTGTTCTAATGAGCGTGCCAGCATTCCTTCTGGGAACGTTGCTTTTCTTGGGGGTGCCAATGTGAGGGGCGCTCCCAGACTGTACCGCGAGTCCGCCGAGCACCAGGCGATGGCGGCAGAGATGCACGGGGCCGCGCCGGTCTGTCAGGCAGGTTGCGGGCGCCCATCAAATTATAAAAATCGAGGATTACTCAACGGAACCCCTGTCAAAGTCAGGATTTACTGACCATTCGCGTCATTTGCTAGCCATTTACTGACCATCCGCACCATCAGAGGGAATAGTACGTGCCCCCCTCGCCATACACCTTAAGGATGCCTTTGGATATGAGTCCATCCAGGTCACGGCGTGCTGTCGACACTGTAATGCCGTTCAACCTAAATCTTCGGATTGTCAGGAATACATCAGGCCGTCATGACAGCACGATGGGGCCGCTCTTCGGCTCCTCGAGCCCGAAGAGCGCGAATATC
>WRNL01000180.1 GCA_009776625.1 Methanomassiliicoccaceae archaeon
CCATGGCCGCCCTGGGGCTGGTGTTCCCTGTGTACGCAGTGGTCGTCGGTATCGGCTCCGGCCTCGGCATAGGGACGTCCGCCGCGATCGCGAGGAACATCGGGATGGGCAGGGCGAGGGAAGCCGATGCCATCGCCGCCCAGTCGCTCGTGCTGTGCGTGATCGTCGCGGCCGTCGCGACCCCCGTCCTCGTGTTGACCGCCGAGCCGGTGCTGATGGCGATAGGGGCAGGCCCCACCATCGAGGCCTCCATGGACTTCGCGGTCCCGCTGTACCTCTCCACCGTGCTGATACTGATGAGCGGGGTGATGTCAGGGATACTGAGGGGCGAGGGGGCAGTCAGGAAATCGATGTACATCCAGTTGCTGGGGGCGGGGGCCAACCTGGTGCTGGATCCCATCTTCATCTACACCCTGGGCATGGGCGTGGCCGGCGCCGCCTGGGCGACGGTTGTCGCCTTCGGGATATCCATCCTGGCGGGGCTGTACTGGTACGTGGTGAGGAAGGGCATGTTCGTCAAGCTCAGGCTTGCCGCCATGAGGCCCGCCGCGGCGCCGCTGAGGGAGATACTCTCGGTCGGCCTACCCCAGTCCCTAGAGTTCTCCGTGATGAACATATTCAACGCAACGTTCAACTTCTGCATAATCATGGTCGGCACCACCGACGCCATGGCGATATACACGGTGGCCTGGAGGATCGTCTACCTGCTGATGATACCGGCCATGGCCATGGGCGGGGCCATCGTGTCGGCGTGCTCGGCGGAGTTCGGCATGAAGAGGTACGACATGATCAGGAAGGCCTACGGCTTCTCGGTGAGGTCGTCCCTGCTCCTGCTGTCGGCGCTCGCGCTGGGCATGGCGTTATTGGCGGGCCCCCTCGCATCGGTGTTCACGCATTCCCCGGACATGCAGGGGATGCACGGCGAGATGGTGAAGATCCTGCACATATTCGCCGTGTTCGTCCCGTTCATGTCGCTGATATTCGTCGGCTCGTCCCTGCTGCAGGCGGTCAAGCGCTCGAAGGTGGCGCTAGCGTCATCTTTCATAAGGAACCTCGTCCTGGCCGTCGGGTTCATAGCCGTGACGTACACGGTAGGGACGCTCGGGTCGCTGTGGTGGACCATGGCCCTCGTGGAGATATTCGGCGGGCTCCTGATGGGCTACTGGGCGTACATCGTGCTGAAGGACGCGGCTAAGAGGGACGGCAGGCCATGGAAGCCCGACGCCTGACGCCCAACACATTTATTATCGTCATCGGCGATGGGCTTACAGGTTCAAATGTCGAAGATATGCATAAACATCGCCTGGCCGTACGCGAACGGCCCCATACACCTCGGGCATGTGGCGGGGTCCCTGCTGCCGCCGGACATATTCAGCAGGTACAATCGCCTCAAGGGCAACGAGGTGCTGATGGTCGGCGGGTCCGACCAGCACGGGACGCCCATCACCGTCACCGCGGAGAAGGAGGGGTCCACCCCCGCGGTCGTGGCGGACAGGTACCACCACATCAACAAGAAGGCGATCGAGGACCTGTGCATAGAGTACTCCCTGTTCAGCAAGACGCACGGCGCCAACCATATAGACGTGGTGCACTGGATATTCACCGACCTCCTCAAGAAGGGATACCTGTACGAGGGCGAGACCAGTCAGTACTACTGCGAGAAGTGCGAGAAGTTCCTCCCTGACAGGTACGTCGAGGGGACGTGCCCCAACTGCGGGGCGGAGGACGTCAGGAGCGACCAGTGCGACTCCTGCGGCAAGACCTTCGAGCCCGGCGACCTGACGGGCGCCAGGTGCATACACTGCGGCGGCGCGCCGGACGTGAGGCCGTCGAACCACTTCTTCCTCAGGCTCAGCGCGTTCAGCGGCCAGCTGGCCAAGTACGTCAAGGGGATGACCCACTGGAGGTCCAACGTGAACACGTTCACGATGAACTGGCTGGAGGAGGGGCTCAGGGACAGGGCGGTCACCAGGGACATGTCCTGGGGGGTCCCCGTGCCGGTGCCGGGATGGGAGGACAAGGTGATCTACGTCTGGTTCGAGGCCGTGATAGGGTACCTCAGCTCGTCGATAGAGCACTCCAAGATCATAGGGAGGCCGGATTACTGGAAGGAGTTCTGGAAGGACCCCGAGACGAGGCACTACTACTTCATAGGCAAGGACAACATACCCTTCCACTCGATAATCTGGCCCGCCATACTCATGGGGGCTGGCGACCTCAACCTCCCGTACGACATACCCGCTAACGAGTACCTCACCTTCAAGGGCGGCAAGCTGTCGAAGAGCCGCGGCGGCGCGATAGACATACCCACGGTCCTCTCAGAGTACGACGTGGACGCCGTCAGGTACTACCTGTCGGTGAACATGCCGGACACCCACGACGCCGACTTCACCTGGAGCGACTTCCAGGCCAAGGTCAACAACGAGCTCGTGTCCGCGCTGGGCAACTACTACCACCGGTGCCTCAGCTTCACCCACAAGAACTTCGGGGAGGTGCCCGCCCCGGCCGCCGGGGGCGGCTCGGAGGAGGTCGCCGCCGCCATATCCGCGGCGCTGGAGGAGTACGAGGGATGCCTCTCGCGGTGCGACTTCAAGA
>WRNL01000181.1 GCA_009776625.1 Methanomassiliicoccaceae archaeon
GGGGACGTCGTCCTGGAGAGGGCGGTGCAGGCGGGGGCCTCCGTGACCATCGAGGGCGGGGGCGGGATAAGCAACGGCGCCGGGAGGTTCGTGGGATGGAACGCCGAGCCTGACATGTCCGGCTCCGTGTACCTGCCGGGGTCGCAGCTGAGGCTGTACAGGGACGTCTCCCTCTACGCCATGCTGGTAGACTCCGAGGTGTACGCCGTCATACTCCCCGAGAACCAGGTCGGGTACACAATGACCGCCGACCCCGCGACAGTGGCGTCGGGGGGCTCCACCATAATAACGTTCACCCTCCTGCCCAGCCACATGGACGACGACATGGTCATAGCCGTCAACGGCAACCCCATGAAGCTCAACGCGCTGAGGGAGATACACCTGCTCGACGTGACCGAGGACAAGGTCGTCACGGTGACGGGGGTGTACGACAAGCGCATGCACAGCATAACCCTGCCCGACGACCAGAGGGGCTACTCCCTCACCGCGTCGGCGGAGAGCGTCCACCACGGGGAGCCCTACACCCTCCAATACGCCCTGCTCCCAGGGTACTGGGAGACGACGGACTTCGGCATCCACATCAGCGGCGTGGACACGAGGACGCCTTCGGGAGGGGCGGTGACTATAGAGGACGTGAGGGACAACCACGTCATAACCGTCACGGGCATAGAGCCCATAAGGTACAACGTCGCCGCCGGGAGCAACATTGCCGCGTACGTGGACGGGGCCGTGGCGGCCAAGGCGACGGTAGAGGACATAGTAGTCATACTGCCGGCGGAGGGGTACGAGATACCGGGGACGTTCAACAGCCACATCACAGGGGGGTTCAAGGTCAGCGGGGAGGGTTACCGCATAACCGGCGACGTGGCCTTCCCGTCGGTGTGGAAGGTATCGGCGGGGGACAACGTCCTGGCGGACGGCGGCAAGGCCGCCTTCGTCTGCCCGGGCGACAGGGTGACCGTCTCCGCAGCGGCGGGGTACTGGCTCCCGGACGACTACCCGGACGCGGTGAGGGCCCTTGACGGGGCGGCGTACTCCCCCCCTAGGTACACGTTCAGCAAGGACGCCACGCTCCCATCGGTCTATAAGGTGGTCTACAACGGCTATAACTCCGTGCATGACACCATATGCGTAGTAGATGGGTCGGAGGTTCCTTCCCCCATAGATGCTCCTAAAAGGCTTGCATATTATTTTGTTGGATGGGATGCTGCCCCACTACCTGTGACAAGTAACATGTCAGTACAGTCCATCTGGGAGCCGATGGTACATGATGTATTCTTTGGACCAAATTTGATTGTACAAGTAGGAAATATGTTCTATTTATTCGATGAAGATAGCCTCAATAACAAACCACGAACTATACAGATAAGAACAGACGAAAAGGTGATAATTGAAAATTACTTTGAGTTACCTTTACCTGATAATTATGGTCCGATTGGGAATGCTAGTTATAGAGGAGGATACTATGAAATAATGGGGGATTGCTCTTTCCCTGGGATCACAACAGTGAAATATTTGGAAAATGGCACACTAGATGGCATCGAAGAACCTGCAGTAATAGGGTGTGCGTATAACGTATTGCGTGAACCGACAGTAAACAAAGAAGGCTACACTTTTGAAAGGTGGCTCCATAACGATGTACCCGTAGGTGATGTGATTTTTGTAGAAAATATAAGGTATCTTCTCATTCCAGAATGGAGTCCAAATGATGGCTAACTTTTAAATACAGTCTCTCCAATGGCGTTCTACCGTCAGAGGTCTAAAATGATCTTCAAGCTAGAGGCTGGAATTATCCTTCTTAGGTAAACCAGCGGAAGCGGTGACGGTTTGGTGGTTTTTATGAAAACGCAACAAACCAGTGAAAGCGCTAAGGATTTGGAAAAAATGCTGGCTGTGAGCCACTACAACCAGCTTGCGCTCTCCGGTGTGGGTCCCATCAAGGATGTCAAAATCTTCGATACCACTCTGAGGGACGGTGAGCAGGCCCCGGGGATCGCGCTGAGCCCCGAGGACAAGGTGCGCATAGCCATCGCCCTCGACGACCTCGGCGTGGACTTCATAGAGGCGGGCTTCGCCGCCTCCGGCGAGACCGAGAAGGAGATAATCGCGGAGCTGACGAGGTCCGGCCTGAATGCCAGGATATGCAGCCTGGCGCGTGCCGTGAGGACCGACATAGACGCGGTCATAGACTCCGGCGCGGGCATGGTGCACACCTTCATCGCGACCTCGGAGCTGCACATGAGGCACAAGCTGAAGATGACGCCCGAGCAGGTGAGGGCCAGGGCCGTGGACGCCGTGGAGTACGCCAAGTCACACGGCCTGGAGGTGCAGTTCTCCTGCGAGGACGCGACGAGGTCCGACCTGGGCTTCATGAAAGAGGTCCTGAAGGACGTGCAGGCCGCCGGCGCGGACTCCGTCAACATACCGGACACGGTCGGCGTGATCACGCCCCGCGCCATGGGGTACCTGATAGGCGAGCTGAAGGGCGCAGTGTCCGTGCCGATCTCCGTGCACTGCCATGACGACATGGGGCTGGCCGTCGCCAACACCCTGGCCGCCGTCGACGCAGGGGCCACGGTCTGCCACGTCT
>WRNL01000182.1 GCA_009776625.1 Methanomassiliicoccaceae archaeon
GGGGGGGGGGGGCAGGTGCGCACAGTAGAGTTGTTTTCAGGTTGCGGCGGGATGTCATTGGGCTTCCAGAACGCAGGCTTCGACGTCGTGTCCGCATACGATCTATGGGATGCGGCGATAGCCTGCTATGGGGCGAACTTCGCCCACCCTGTGAGGAAGGCAGACCTGTCGGAAACAGGCGCGGCGGCCGAGATGGTGAGATGCGACTCGCCAGACCTGATCATCGGCGGCCCGCCCTGCCAGGACTTCTCGTCCGCCGGGAAGAGGGTGGAACAGGAGAAGGCCGGGCTGACGAAGAGCTTCGCGATGATAATCTACGCTGTGCGGCCGAGGTACTTCGTCATGGAGAACGTGGGGCGCGCGTTCGGGAGCCTGGCGTACGCTGAGGCGAAAGGGATATTCAAGAAAGCGGGATACGGGCTGACCGAGCGGGTCCTGAACGCGAGCCTGTGCGGGGTCCCGCAGAACAGGAAGAGGCTCATCTGCGCAGGGGCCCTCGGCGAGGAGGACGGGTTCTTATCAGAACACCTCGACGGGGGGCTCTCGCCGAGGCCGACGACCGTCCGGGACTACCTGGGCGGCTCCCTGGGAATCGACTACTACTACCGGCATCCGAGGAACTACAGCAGGCGGGCGGTGTTCTCCATCGACGAGCCAGCGCCCACGATGAGGGGCATGAACCGCCCCGTTCCCAAGGGATACGTAGGCAACCCGAACGACGCGTGCCCGGTAGGCGACGGCGTGAGGGCGCTGACTACGCGGGAGCGGTCGCTTATCCAGACCTTCCCCCCTGGCTTCAAATGGGTCGGGACGAGGGGCGACATCGAGCAGATGATCGGGAACGCCGTGCCGGTGAAGCTCGCGGAATACGTCGCCCGAGCGTTACTGTCTTTCATCGGCAACGGCGGGACGGGTGCTCTGAGCGCCCCCGACGTGGCCTCCGAGACGGGGGCGGCCCCCGACGTCTGAGCGCCCTGCGTCATCGCCCGGCTTATGCCTGGATCAGTACCTGTTGTCGAATATGCGGTTGGTCTTCTTCTCGCTCCTCGGGAGATCCCCAACATTCACGGCCTTCGGCACCACCGTTATGCTTATGGCCTCCTTTAGGCGTCTCATGGCCTCCTTCTCTATCGCTGGCCTCTTCTTCTCAGGGGCCTTGGTCTCGAAGAACACCGTGACTATGTCCTTGCCCTCCAGGTGGTCGATCATCACCTGGTACTCGCTCTCGACGTCCTCCATGCCGCTGAGCACGCCGTCGAACTGGGCGGGGAATATGTTCGTCCCCCTCACCTTGACCATGTCGTCGGTCCTCCCGGTTATTATGTCGATCCTCGGGTACCTCGCCCCGCATGGGCAGTCCCCCGTCATTATCCTGGTGAGGTCGTGGGTCCTGTACCTTATCAGCGGCGCCCCTTCTTTGAGGAGGGTGGTGATCACCAGCTCCCCCACCTGGCCGTCGGGGAGGACCTCCCCCGTCCTGGGGTCCACGACCTCGAAGTAGAGGTAGTCGTCCCACATGTGTATCCCGTTCTCGTAGCTGCAGCTTATGCCGATGCCGGGCCCGTAGATCTCCGTCAGGCCGTAGATGTCGTACAGCTCCACGCCGAGGTCGTCGGCAATCCTCTGCCTCATCTTGTCCCCCCACCGCTCCGAGCCTATCACGCCCTTCCTGAGGCTTATCTTGTCCTTGATCCCGCGTTTCTTTATCTCCTCGGACAGGAGCAGGGCGTACGACGACGTGGAGCCCAGGACCGTGCTGTGGAGGTCGGTCATCATCTTGATCTGCTTGTCCGTGTTCCCCGGCCCCATCGGGATCACCATCGCGCCGAGCTTCTCCGCGCCGTACTGGAACCCGATGCCTGCCGTCCACAGCCCGTACCCGGGGGTCACCTGCACTATGTCGTCGGGCCCCAGCCCCGCCATCCTGTAGCAGCGCTCGAACATCGTCCCCCAGTCCTCGACGTCCTTCTTGGTGTAGGGTATTATGACCGGCACGCCCGTCGTCCCGGATGACGAGTGGATCCTGACGATCTCCCTCTCCGGCACGGCGCTGAGCCCGAGCGGGTACGCCCCGCGCAGCTCCTCCTTGTCGGTGAATGGGAGCCTCTCGAAGTCCTCCTGCGTTCTTACCCCCGATAAGTCGATGCCCTTGAACTTCTCCCCGTAGAAGGGGCTCTTGTCCTTTATGGTCGACAGCACCCCCCTTATCTTCTCCGCCTGGTAGTCGTTCATCCTCATTGTGATGCCTCTTTGTATGATACTCTAATGCGTTCATATATATCCATTTTGTGGCATTAATGTATATTAATATACATTATATCAGGAGAGAATGTACCGCCCGCCCATCGGGTCATACGAACGGCCTGAGGAAACTGTGTTGTCATAGGCATACGGTATTGGGCTTTTTTTTCTTTTTTCCTTAGTTGAAAAGCGCGGCTGCATCCATATCATAGATGTGCGGTTTAAAGCTTACGACGCCCTGACGGCGACGCGGGCGCTGGCACGGGGCGTGCGCCCCCGGAGCTGGTGTCAAAAGGCGTCGCCACCCCATGGGCGCAGGGGCCGGCGGG
>WRNL01000183.1 GCA_009776625.1 Methanomassiliicoccaceae archaeon
GTGTCCAGCTCCAGCTTGGCGAGGGAGGCCTCCGCCGCCCTCAGCCTCAGCTCGCGCCTCGATGCGGTCAGCTCGTCGCTCAGCCGCTTCAGCTCCAGGTCCCTCTCGGCGGCGGCGCGCTCCTCCTCCTTCATGGAGGCGAGCTTGCGTTCCCTCTCCCAGCCTTCCCTCGCCTTCGCGAGCTCCTTGTCGTGGCGCTCCTTCGCCTCCGCCCTCACCTTGCCGATGAGGGCGTTCAGCTCGTCCTGCGTCATGGAGAGGGGCTTCGCGTCCCCGCCCTTGGGCTCCGTGGCCTCCGCGGCCTTCTCTTCCTCTGTCATGCCTATTGTCACCTGATAGTTCAGTGCGTTTCCATCGTGGGCGGGGGTCATATATGAACGTTGAAAGAAAACGGAGGGGAACGGCGAAATGTCAGGAAAAGTCAATTCATTATAGTTCAGTAATTCGTTATAAAGCCTCCCCGCCCTTGAAACGCCCCGGCGGCATATATGCGGAACATCAAGGCCGCCGCGAATCATGTATGATTCAGGGCGGATTGACATGAATCATAAACGGTTCGGGGCGTGATGCCGTCGGATGCCGGACGCGCCGCAGGGAGGGTCTCGGGCGTTGTGACAAATGGGCGGTGGGGATGTCCGAGGGAGGATGGAATCAGGGGCTATGCCCCTCAGCGCGTGCCTTGGCGCGTGCCTCTGCGACCTTCGATTCATAGTCAGGGTCGCAAAGGTAAATCGGCTCGTCGAAGTACACTAACTCCCCGGTCTTTTTGTCACGGAAACCCGACAGAGCCTCGCCTCCCCCGCTTTTGTACATAGCCTCTTCCTTGTCCATTCACGGCACAACCTTGTATATAAAGACGGGTACGCCGCCGTGGTTTATTTCCCTTCCGATGTACTCGAGGCGCATCCCCCTCTGCAACAGGATCTCGTACTCGTTCTCCGTCGCCGACGTGAGGTGTCCGATGGGCAGGGCGACCCCCTTTGATGGGGGAACGAGTATCTTCAGCATGAGGGGTACTTCCTTGTCCTTGGCGAACCTGTGCGCCACCGACGGCTCCGTGGATGTGGACATGAAGGAGTTTATGGTCGTAACGTCGCCCTTCTGGGGGTTCCTGATGTAGATGTTCCTGCCATCCCTCCCGTTGTAGACCACGATGCCCTCCTTGAGCTCCGACTTGCTGATGAGCTCGGTCATGCCCTTTATCTTCTCCACGTCCTCCATCCGTGCGTTGGATATTTCGCCGAACAGCGGCTTGTTGAACTGCGACGGCTGCTCGGTCAGCGACTTCACCAGGTACTCCTCTTTCTTTGACCCGTCCAGTAGAGGTTTAGTCGTTCCATCGGCGAGCCTCTCGTTCTCCCAGTGGTTGAGCCTTTTGAAGTCGGCGGCCTCCCCTACCGTACACGCGGGGGGGTTCTTCAACAGGTGTTCCACCTCGTCGTACACCTTGAGTTTCTCAGGGTAGCGCGTGTGATTCCGTTCGATGTCCGCCCTCGGAGGGAGGCTGTTTCTCTGCATAGGCAGCTCCCCCTTCACACCGAGTGCCGCGAGGCTCATCCTCGTTGGCCTGTCCTTGATGTCTTTCAGCTTGAACTTGGGGATGTCTGCTGTCGTGGACGTCGGCACGTCCTCCCTCGCCGCCGCAGTCGTCGCCGTCGCCGCCCCGGCGTCTCCCGCCGTCGACGGCATCCCTGTGGCCGCGCCCCTTGCGGCCACCTGGTCCGGGCTCTTGCCGTACTCCCTCCGCCAATCCCTGTACGTCATGCCCGGCGGCATCAGCTTGCCCTTGCCGTCCTCCCCCCTCCCCCTGCGGACGGCCTTCTCCGCCTCGCCTATCGCCGCCGTTATGACGCACCTGCAGTTGGGGTGCATGGGCGGGAGGCTCTCGCCCTCCCTCCCCTCCCCCACGGGGAACTCCTTGGCGTCCATGGAGCCGCACACGGGGCAGGTGCGCTCGTCGAGGGTGGCGTAGAACCTGTAACGCTCGATGCCCGCGTCCTTCAGGGCCTCCGTCTCCCCGGCGGCCGCCGCTGCGGTTATCTCCGTGCGGACCAGCCTCTTCGCCTCCCATATCTCCCCGCCCGCCTCGGCGTGGACGTCCTTGGCGATGTCCCTCTCCCCCTTGCCGGAGATTATCCCGCCCGCGATCGTCTCCTTTAGCCGCTCCGTGTGCCTCCTCGTCAGGTTCTCCGTGTACCTGGCGTCCAGCACCCTCCTCAGCACCGCGTCCGCCTGTCGCGTGTTCGGGAGGTCGAACGCCCAGCCCACGCCCGCGCCCTTCTGGACCTCGAACATCTGCCGGGCGTACCCTTCCTGCACCACGCCGCCGAGCGTCCTGCGGAGGGTCGCGTCGATGGTCCTCTGGGCGGTCACGCCCTCCATGTCTATCCGCTTGTACAGGGCGGCGCGGTTCGTCACCTGCGCACGCCAGGACGGCTTGTCGAGCCTCGCCATCCATACGGAGCGTTGGGGTTCGGGAGGCTCCATTGCCTTCCTGCGCAGGTTCCCGAGCGCGTCCGCCCCTGCGGGCCGCTTCCTTTGCCGCGACGCCCCCCCCCCC
>WRNL01000184.1 GCA_009776625.1 Methanomassiliicoccaceae archaeon
CCACGATCTACACCAAAGAGGACCTCTACTGAGGGGACCCAGATGAAGGGCAAGAGAGCGGCGGAGTCATGGGAGGACGTGAAAGGGGCGAAGAGCACGGGGGACGTCCTGATCCCCTCCGACCCCCTGGACCGCGTCCTCGGGCAGGAGGAGGCGATATACCTGGCGAAGATCGCCGCGATACAGCGCCGGCACCTCCTGCTCGTGGGGCCCCCCGGCACGGGGAAGTCCATGATCGCCCGCGCGCTCTCGATGAACCTCCCCAAGCCGAGGCAGGAGATAAGGGTCGTCAAGAACCCCGAGAACCCCGAGAGGCCGTTCCTGGAGATACTCGACGAGGGGCAGGTCCGCGACGAGGACGACATACGCGCCGAGTCCGTCGGCAAGCTCCTGGAGCCCGAGCAGGCGCCCAGGAACGTCGCCGAGAGGCTCGGCTACGTCTGCAAGTCCTGCGGGAAGTACTCGCTCCCGCAGGACGTGAACTGCCCCTTCTGCAACAAGAGCAAGATGGAGTCGGGCCCCAACTCGAACCCCTTCGGGGACCTCCTCACCGGGATGCTGGAGGCGGCCATGCCGCAGGGCATCACCACCGGCAGGGAGCGGGTGAACACCACCCGCGTGCTCCCCGACGGCACGGAGGAGACGGTGGTGTTCGAGAGGGACGGCGACCGCATAAGGAGGCTCGACGGCAAGGCCCTCGAGAAGAGGAACCAGCTCAACAAGAGGTCCAACCAGAAGGTGCTCGTCAAGATGAGCAGGAACCCCTTCGTCCTCGCCACCGGCGCGTCGGAGACCGAGCTTCTGGGCGACGTCAGGCACGACCCCTACGGGGGCCACGAGAAGCTGGGCAGCCCCGCCTACGAGAGGGTCACGGCCGGCTCCATCCACGAGGCCCACGAGGGCGTGCTGTTCATCGACGAGATATCCCATCTCGGCAACCTGCAGCGGTACATACTGACGGCCATGCAGGAGAAGAAGTTCCCCATAGTCGGGCGCAACCCGCAGTCGGCCGGCGCCAGCGTCAAGGTCGACGACGTGCCCTGCGACTTCATATTGGTGGCCGCCTGCAACATACAGGACCTGGAGAACATACTGTCCCCCCTCAGGTCGAGGGTGATCGGCGGCGGGTACGAGGTGCTGGTGGACACAGCGATGCCGGACACCTCCCGCAACCGCGCCAAGTACGCCCAGTTCGTCGCCCAGGAGGTGATGATGGACGGGCGCATCCCCCATGCGACCATCGGCGCGGTGGAGGAGATAATCGCCGAGGGCAGGTCCCGCGCGAGGTCCGACAACCAGATCAACTCCCTCACCCTCAGGCTGAGGGAGCTGGGCGGCCTGATCAGGGCGGCCGGCGACATCGCGGTGATGGAGAAGGCGCCGCTGATAACCGCCGACCTGATCAAGGAGGCGAGGAAGAGGTCCAGGCCGGTCGAGGACCAGATCCGGGAGAGGTACGGCTCGTACATGAAGGGGGTGTCGAAGGACGTGTCGAGCGCCCAGAAGGAGAGGTCGCAGTACTACTTCGAGAACGAGCACCTGGACGACCAGATGTTCAACTGACGCCCCGTGGCCCAAGGATTGACGCAGAGTTTAATATGCCGCATCCTATTCAAGTGTGGATAGAATGTCGTTTGCAAGAAAAATGGCGATCATACGCCTGATCACCCTGTCAGTATTCGGTTTGATTCTGTTGATATTTTACCTAACGATATGATGGGACCCTCTGCGCAAGGTAACGTGAAACGGGGCCATGATGCTTATCAGTGCCTCTTCCGCCACGGCGCGTCTGCTCTCTGCACGGGTTGCGAGGAAACGCTCGTAGAAGAGCGTGTTAATCTGCCTTTCAAGCTGTCGGACGCTCCAGCTGCTCTTGACGCTCTCGTTGATATAGAACCCCCTCGCCACAGGGTCGTCCACCTTCATTATGAGGCGATAGTGCGACCAGCTCAATTGTTGACACAGCGCGTCAACATTTGGGAACATCAGATAAAGCTGACGCATTCTGCCGAGGTTGGTTTTGTCAAAGCCCCCGCCGAACTCGGCGGTGAGCCGTTTCGATAGTCTCACAATTAAAGACGCGCCGTATTCTGATCGACCTTCTCCCCCCTGGCGCTCGACGATGAGTCGCCCAATGTGCCAATAAGCTTCCACCATGGCGCTGTTGACTGCCACAAAGGCTCTGTTTCTCGCAGCGTTTAGGACTTCTCGCACGTCATTGAACAATTCCTCACTGATGCCTCGCGCTTCCTTAGCCGTAGGCTGTAGTTCGATTTCAGATCGAACCGCCCCCTCATTTTCTACAACCCCAGCCGATGGCGCGCTTGGTTTCTCTTCTGCGTGTTTGCCTGTGCTCATTATTACGGACTCTTTTATGTTCCTAGTCATCATTCGTTGACCGTAGCAGACCCTTATAAGAAGGGTGTATTACAGTAAGCGTAACCCCCCCGCCACCTCAAGGTGACTGGGCATGCAGTGGGGGCATCGCGTCAGTCTGGGTGTGAAACGTCACCAGTTCGTGACCAGTTCCCCGTTTGCGGACGCA
>WRNL01000185.1 GCA_009776625.1 Methanomassiliicoccaceae archaeon
CTACGGATTTATCCCCTCCCCCCATCACGGCATCCGTCGGGCAAAGTTTATCTGACGGCAACTCATGGGAGCCTTATGGATGGACAGGACACGTCTGCAGAAAAGGAGGACGGCATGGGCGGCTCGTTCGTGGGGTTCGTGCTGCTTGACTCCCCCGCCATAGACATCGACCTGCTCTCGGGCTCTCTGCGCGAGGAGTGGGGCGTGCCCATCGAGGAGAAGGACTGGGATCAGGAGCAGCAATCCTTCGTGTCGGAGATCAACGGCATGATGGCGGCTCTCAGCCTCATGGAGGCGCCCATCCCCAACGGCGAGGCGGTGGGCAACGCCAGGACGAACTTCCGCTGGCCGGGAGCGGTGGCCGTGGCAGAGGCGCATAAGGCGCACATCCTGGTAGCGGTGCTTCGCAGGGACCGGAGCCCGGAGGAGGCGGGCAGTCTGTTCGTCAAGCTGTGCGCGGCGTGCCTGCGCCAGCCGAACGCGACCGGCGCGAACGTCCTCGGGAGCGTGCTGGCGCCCGACTTCTATTGCGACTTCGCAAAACACTACATGGAAACAGGCGAGTTCCCCCTGATGAACCTGGTATTCTTCGGCCTGTACAGCAACGACGGCGGCGCCACATTCTGCGGCTACACCTACGGGATGACGGCATTCGGGAAGAGGGAGCTGGAGGTCATAGACAGCCCGCAGAAGCCTGGGGACGTGTTCGGGCTCCTGCACGATGTCGCCGCCTACGTCCTGGATTCCGACGTCGAGCTGAAGGATGGCGAGACGTTAGGCTTCTCTGCGGAACAGAAGCTCGCCATAACGGAGTCGGCGGGGGTGTCGGTGAACGGCGTGACCCTGAAGATAGGGTTCTGACATATGGTGGATCGACCGGGTCACACCCTTAGGTAAGCTATTAGTACGCAGTACCGCGTTGCCATTATACGCCGAAATGATGCTGAGGGGGCAGGGAATGGGGAAGAAGCGTAAGACGTTGCCGAAGGATTTCCAGCAGATGATAGATGCGGGCGACATCGAGGCGCTGAAGTCGGTGTTCGACACATGCGACGTCGAGGCCGTCGGCGGCTACCACAAGACGTCGGCACTTAGCGCTCACCGTGTCCCGGGCGAGCTGGTGCGTTTCCTCGTGGGGAGGGGCGCGGACATCAACGCCGCTGACCAGACGTATNAACAGACGGCGCTGCACTACCACGCAGGGTGTAGGGGCGGTGACCTAGCNGTGTTCTTGGAGTTAGGCGCGGATGCGAACGCACGCGACAGGGACGGGGACACCCCCTTGCATATAGCGGCCTGGTGTTCGCACAGCGTGAGGATGGTCACCCAACTCATAGCATACGGCGCGGACCCCGCCGCCGAGAACGACGGGGGACGGACCCCCCTGTCGATGGCGCTGGGCTGTTGCGAGCCAATAGATGTAGAGGGCATGGCCGATATCGCAGACATCCTGCTCAAGGCGGGGTCGCCCCTGACGCCCGACATGTCAGAGTCAGTCACACGTATAGGCAAAGAGTTCGAGTTCCACAGGCCGAGCATCCCGCCCGGCCGCACGGCGGCAGCAGAGGCGGCATTGGAACGCCTGTACAGGGCATTCGGGGTCGAACCGGCGGAAAGGCGGGTTATGCACGACGGCGTCTCGCCGATCGTGCCGGCACCGGGCAAACCGATGGACCAGCACCGTGAGCTATGGGGGCTGCTGATCCCTTCCAAAGGAGCCGCCGGGACGGTCCAGGGCGAGGTGATACGTATAACGGGGCGCGTCCACGACGAGTTATCCCGGAACGGCGGCGTCAACTGGGACGCCCCATTCAGGGATGTTCTGGACGCGCTGACGGCGCACCTCTCCTCGGGGGAGCCACTGGCCTCCGCCGAGCTCGAAGAGTCAAGGGCGCTGGCGAAAAAGCTTCAAAAAAACGGCCAAGGTGGCGACGAAGCCGTCCGGTTATGCGAGCTGGCTGTGCGGTGGGTCGTTCTCAACACTCTCCCGATCCCCTTGGAGGAGCCGGGCTACGGCATATGACCGATGCCCTGCCCCACGTCGCCGGCATGCTGTGGCGCCCGTCTGACGTTCAACCGGGCGGCGCGGGCCCGCCCCACAGCTCCTCCAGCTTGCGCCTCCACGACTCCGGGCTCGAATGGACCGCCCGCCCCACGAAGCACGAGCGCACATGCCGCAGGGACGCTGTGCGCTTGGCCGCCATGAGGTAGTCTTCGTTTCCTGGTGCGGCAAGCTCCTCGTCGGTCAGGCGTATCGCCTCGCGCCTGAAGCCTATGGCCTCCAGGGCCCGGTTGAGGTCCGCCGCCGACCTCTGGACGTCGCCTTCGACACGGTAAACGAACGTCGCCGCGCTCTCCCCCTGCTTTACGGCGAACTCCACCGCCAGGTGCCTGCCGTCCGGGGACGGCGCGATCATCCAGATGAGGTACGGGTCGGGCTGCTCCCCGTCGGCGGCGGGCTCGCGGCCCGGGATGTTCTTCTTAAGGCCCACCCATACCCGCCCAGGCCCGCAGAGGTCTTTGAAGGCTCCATAACTGTCCG
>WRNL01000186.1 GCA_009776625.1 Methanomassiliicoccaceae archaeon
CTAAAGCCCAACCAGCGGGGTTCGATTCCCCGGTCTCTCGCCATGACGGCAATCGGTGGTGATGACATCAATGTAGGTTTCACTGACTCGCAGATACAGAGGCTGAGGGAGTACGGGGACGACCCGAGGGACGACTCTAGTTTTGACAGCGCCGACGAGAGGGAGAGAGCGTTCTCCAGGCTCATGTCCGATCTCGTGTCCTCGAACGAGAGGGCGCTGAAAGGGATGATAGCCTCCCCCACGAGGCACCAGCTGACGCGGCTGGAGGCGGACATCGCCGAGAGGCTGGTGTCCAAGGGCTTCATCGAGGTGAGGACGCCGGCGTTCATCTCCACGGCGGCCCTCGAGAAGATGACGATAACCCCGGGGCACCCCCTCTACAAGCAGGTGTTCTTCATCGACGAGAAGAGGTGCCTGCGCCCGATGCTTGCCCCCAACCTGTACTATGTGATGAGGAAGCTTAGGGACCACACCGACGGTCCGGTGAGGATATTCGAGATCGGCTCCTGTTTCAGGAAGGAGTCCCACAGCGGGGCGCACCTAGAGGAGTTCACGATGCTGAACCTGGTCGAGATGGGCCCCGTCGGCGACGCCACGGAGGCGCTGAAGGGGCACATAGCCGACGTCATGGGCGTCACGGGGCTGGACTACGCCCTGTCGGTGGAGGAGTCCGACGTCTACAAGGAGACGCTCGACGTGATGGTCGGCGACGTCGAGGTGTCGTCCGGGGCGGTCGGCCCCCACGTGCTCGACCCCGCCCACGACGTCCACGAGCCGTGGTCGGGGGTGGGGTTCGGCCTCGAGAGGCTGCTCATGCTGATGAACGACAAAGGCAGCGTCAAGAAGACGGGCAGGAGCCTGAGCTATCTCAACGGCGCCAAGATAAACTGAAAGTGATGCCGTTGAACTTCGCCGAGATAATAGACAAGGCCAAGAGGGGCGGGGGGGCGTCCCCCGGCGAGGTGGCGAGGCTCCTCTCGCCCAGGGACGAGGTCGAGGCCTCGGAGCTGTTCTCCGCGGCCGCTTCCGTCAGGGACAGGGCGTTCGGGGACAAGGTGTTCCTCTACGGGTTCGTCTACTTCTCCACACACTGCAGGAACAACTGCGCCTTCTGCTACTACAGGAGGGAGAGCCGCCTCCCCCGCTACAGGAAGACCGGCGACGAGGTGCTGGCGCTGTCAGGCAGCCTCAGGGACGCCGGGATAAACCTGGTGGACCTCACGATGGGCGAGGACCCCCTCATGTGCGCCGACGGCCACAGCGCGTTCCTGGACATCGTGAGGAGCGTGAAGGACGGCGTCGGCATCTCGGTGATGGTGTCGCCGGGGGCGGTCCCGGAGGAATCCTTCGTAAAGTTCAAGGAGGCGGGCGCGGACTGGTTCGCATGCTACCAGGAGACGTACAACAGGGGCCTCTTCTCACGGCTCAGGCTGGAGCAGGACTTCGACCACAGGATGGGCCAGAAGACATGGGCCCGGAAGGCGGGCCTGCTGAGCGAGGACGGCATAATGGTCGGCCTGGGGGAGACCGTCGCGGACAGGGCCGACTCCATCCTGACGATGGGGTCGCTAGGATGCGAGCAGGTACGCGCCATGACGTTCGTCCCCCAGGAGGGGACGCCGATGAGGGACGCGAGGCCCACGGACCCCAGGGACGAGCTGGTGGCGATAGCGGTCATGCGCCTCCTGTACCCCGGCAGGTTCATACCGGCCTCCCTGGACGTGGAGGGGATAGCGGGGCTGAAGAGCAGGCTGGACGCGGGCGCGAACGTCATAACGTCCATCGTCCCCCCCTGCGAGGACCTGGCGGGGGTGGCGCAGCACGAGCTGGACATCGACAACGGCAACAGGTCGGTCGGGCACGTCATGCGCCTGCTGGACGGGATGGGGAGGAGGGCCGCCTCGAACACGGAGTACGAGGCCGCCCTGAAGAAGCTGAGGGCGGGCGGGACGGCGGTCGGATGAGGATCGGCATCGTGGGCGGGGCCCTCCAGGGGATGGAGGCGGTGTTCCTCTCGAAGAAAGCGGGGTTCGAGACCATGGTCATCGACAGGAGGGCCACGGCCCCGGCACTGTCCCTATCGGACGGCTATGAGGTGCTGGACGTCACAAAGGACGTCGAGAGGACAAGAAAGATCCTGCTCGACTGCGACGCCGTGATGCCCGCATGTGAGGAGACGGACGCCCTGAGGGCCCTGGATGGGATGATGGCGGCCTCCGGCGTCCCCTTCCTGTTCGACATGGGGGCGTACGAGCTCTCGTCGTCGAAGGAGAGGTCCAATGAGATGATGGCGGGGATGGGGATACCGATCCCCGAGCCCTGGCCGGGGTGCGGGTTCCCTATAATCGTGAAGCCGTCGGCCCAGAGCGGGAGCATAGGGGTCTCCGCCGTGAACAACGAGGAGGAGATGGAGGCCGCCCTGAGGGTCGTCAGGGGCCTGGGCGACACCCCCATCATGCAGGAGTTCGTGTCGGGGAGGAGCGTGTCGATCGAGGTCATCTGCGACGGCGGGGACGCAAGGCCGTTCGTGACCACCG
>WRNL01000187.1 GCA_009776625.1 Methanomassiliicoccaceae archaeon
CTGACCGTCAACGTCAGCGGCCCCGGCCACGCCGACTACGGCATGAACGGGAGGTCGTTCGTCACCTACACCCAGCCGGTGCCACTGCCGCGCAACTCCTACGTGAACCTCGTGGCGTACGCCGACGAGGGCTATCACTTCAAGGCGTGGAGGGTCGGGTCGCAGGAGTACACGGACCCGTCCGTGTTCTTCGACGACGTCAGCTCGTCCATGGTGGTCGAGCTCGTCTTCGAGAAGGACGGCTCCGGCGGCGGCGGAGGCGGCATCTTCGGCGGCGGGGACGGCCTCAGCGGCGCGGCCCTCTGGGCGGTCGCCGCGCTGGCCCTGCTGCTCGCGGCCGGCCTGCTGATCTGGTTCCTCTTCTTCTGGAGGAGGTCCTACGAGGTCGTCAAGGTCCAGTCCTCGGCGAACATCATCGGCAAGGACAGGGCGCGCAGGAGGTCCAGGTACGAGTTCGAGGTCGAGGGCCCCGGCTCCGTGTCCTACCGCGTGGGCGAGGACGGCCCGTGGAAGCCCCTCTCCCCCGGCCCCGACGGCGGCTACGCCATCCCCAGGGAGGACGTGATCGACAAGCTGACCATCGAGGCGAGGTGACCCCAAACCCTTTCCCATCTTTTTCCACCTTCAAACCAAGGGGGGGGGACACCCCCCTCATTTGAGGGACTTACACCAGCCCAGGCGTCATTTTCATCAGAGGGGCTACTGATTCTAATAAAAGTATTATATATATAGAAAGCCTGGTCAATACGTTGCCCCATGGCCCGGCGACCTTTGAAATCAAATAGGGCCTCCTGTGGTCCCGAGGGTTTCGGGGCACGCGGCGGAAGGATCCTCTCCTATACTCCTCCCGCCGCGGCAATTCACCCATGCCGCTGTGATACGTTGCGCACTCTTTTGAGGGAGCGACGCGCCCTTTCCCATCCGGCACTCAGGTAGGGGCCCGCTTTCTGCGGGGGCGCTCGCGCCAAAGCGTTCAGGGCCCTCTGTTCCCTGGCAATAGCGTGCCTCAGCGGGCCCGGCACGGGGGATCCCCTTGACTTGTTATTTATAGTGCATAAGCCATACAGGATAATCTGGCATGGGATTTGAGTAATGATCAGCGACATTAAGATAGGCATCACAGGCCTCCCCGGTTCCGGGAAGACGTACGCCCTCCTGAGGGTGATAGAGATGCTTAAGGACCATGACCTTCTCATAGGCGGCATGATCGACGAGCCCCTCACGGACGGGAGGCGGAGGACGGGGCTCTCCGTCAGGGACATCCTGACGGGGGAGGCGCAGGTGTTCGCCAGCGCTGACATAGAGAGCAAGATAATGATCGGCAAGATCGGGGTGGACCTTGCGAAGTTCGAGCAGGTCGGCATCGCCGCCATAAGGACCGCCTGCGAGAAGTGCGACGTCATAGTGATCGACGAGGTGGGAAAGGTGGAGGTGGAGAGCCAGGCGTTCATCGATGCGGTGAAGGACGCCCTCGACGTCGACAAGCCTATGATCCTCACCCTGCACAAGAAGTCGAGGAACCCCCTGCTGCAGGACATAAGGAGGAGGGACGACGTGAGGGTCCTCGAGGTCACCCCCACCAACCGGAACATCCTCCCATACAAGATCCTGCGCCTGATGAACGGTGAAAACGTCTGATGCCGCCAGGAGTGGAGATCAAGGAGGGCGGCACCAGGCTGATCGTCCCGGAGGCGCATTCCGTCCGCGGGCCGGGGACGAGGACCGCCGACGTGTTCTTCAACGAGCAGATGGCGTTCGGCAGGGACGTCACCGTGATGTTCCTGCGTGCCCTGGAAAGGGCCGGGACGACCGTCGCTGACGCGATGAGCGCGACCGGCGCCAGGGCCGTGAGGGTCGCCAACGAGGTCCCTGGCACGGACGTGACCGCCAACGACGCCGACCCGAGGGCCATCCCCTACATAGAGGGCAACATCGCCCTGAACTCCCTCTCGAACTGCGAAGCGTCCAACATGGACATGCATGCGCTGTTCTCCGAGAGGTCCTTCGACTACGTGGACATAGACCCCTTCGGGTCCCCTGCGCACTTCATACAGTCGGCGATAAGGGGGTGCAGGAAGAGGGGCATCATCGCCATAACCGCCACGGACACGGCGCCGCTGGCCGGGGCGCAGGCCGGGAAATGCAGGAGGAGGTACCAGTCCGAGCCCATAAGGGGCCACATGTGCCACGAGGGCGGCCTCCGCATACTCATGTGCTCCCTGGCGAAGGAGCTGGCGAAGTTCGACAGGGGCATGGAGCCCCTCCTGTCTTTCTATGCGGACCATTACTTCAGGACGTACGTCCGCGTGGAGGAGGGCGCGGACGCCGCCGACCGGTCCCTCGGGCGCATCGGGTACATGCGCTACGACCCCTCGACGCTCGAGAGGTCCGTCTCCCACAGCAGGGACGGGGGCCACGACAAGGGCCCATTCTGGCTCGGCCCCCTGCACAGCAAGCCGCTCCTGGAGAGGATGCGGGCGGGCGGGCTCGAGAAGGAGAGGCGGTGCGAGAAGATGCTGGGCCTCTGGA
>WRNL01000188.1 GCA_009776625.1 Methanomassiliicoccaceae archaeon
ACGGGATCGAGGTCTCTGCTGTGATCACGGGGGGGATACGCGGCAACGGCGGCCGCGCCGGGGACCCCGCCGGCTTCGACGAGATGGAGAGGAACCTCAGCCAGAGCGGCACAATCGTGATAATCCTGATAATAGACGCCGACCTCCCCGACAGCGCGCTGCTGGGGGCCGTGATGACCGCCACCGAGGCCAAGAGCAGGACGCTGCTCAGGCTTATGGGGAAGAGCCTGTACTCGAAGGGGTTCGCCACCGGCTCCGGCACGGACCAGGTCGCCGTCCTTTGCAACAAGGGGGGCGGCAGAGCCGTCGAGGGGTACTGCAACGGCTCCCCCCTCGCCGGGGCGATAAGGGAATGCGTCGAGGGGACGCTGGCGAAGGCGCTGGACAACCAGACTATGATGAACCCCGAGGCCGAGTGCAACCCCTACCTAATGGCATCGAGGCACAAGATAACCGAGGCGGACTGCCACAACGAGATAAGGTACCCCTTCAGGATGAAGGCCCTGAAAGAGGGCAGGAACAGGCTGTCTCGCGATGCGAGGGCGGCGGCGACGGTATCCGCCGTCCTGCACATAATGGACGAGGCGGAGTGGGGGATGATATCCCCGGAGACCGCCGCCGAGGCCTGCAAAGGGGTGCTCCTATCAGTGATGATGGGCGCCCCCTCCCTCAAAGACCCCGTGCTGAGGAGGCGTTTCGAGATGGCGGATACCCCGGCGGAGATCCTGAGCCTGTCCATGGCCATGATGCTGTTCGACAGGGCCACGGAGATAGACGCGGAGGGATCCCCTTGAATCGGAGGGAGGAGGCTTGCGGCGGGTTCGTCGTGGAGACCGGTTCGTCCAGCATCGTCATCACCCACCCTGGGGGCAGGTGGTCCGCGATGTCGTCCTCGGAGGGCGCGGGGTACTCCGAGTCCCCGGAGCGCATAGTCCTGACGAACGACGCCTCGGAGGACGGGGGTTTCGCCATCAGAGCGGCTCCGCCGGCGGAGACGGCGTCGCTTGCCTCCGTGACGCACATCCGGACGTCGGTGTCGGCGCTGGCGGTCGCCGACCCCCGCCCTGACGCGCACAATGACTGCGGGCACGGCGTGTCCGTAGTCCTCATGGTCGACGCGGATCTCCCCCCAGCGACGATGGCGAGGGCGGCCGTGACCTCCACTGAGGCGGTGACGTGCGCGTTCCAGCAGCTCATGATCGGGCGGCCTGACAGGAAGGAGATCGCGTCAGGCAGCGATTCCCTCTGCATAACGGTGCTCAGCAACACCAGCTGCGGCAGGAGGCTCTACAACGCGGGGAAACACTCCAAGCTAGGTGAGCTGATAGGGAGGGCGGTGATAGAGGCCACGCTCTCATCCATGGGCAAGAACGGCGCGACGCCCGGCTCCCAGGCGGACGTGTTCAAGCGCCTGGAGAGGTTCGGCGTCACCAATGGGTCCTGCAGGGAATACCTTGCCGCGAACGGCTTGGACCCCGGGAAGGGGTTCGACGAGGAGCTGGAGAGGATATCCAAGGACAAGGCCGTGCTGTCGTACGTCTCAGCCGTCCTGCAGATAGCGGACGGGATCTCGTTCGGTGTGATACCCCCCCACGACGGCTATGAGGCGGGCCGCGACATAATACACGGCACGATCTCCCGGAACGCGTCGAGCAGCGGAGACCTGATCCAAGACCTCGTCTCGGCGTTGTCGATGAAGGCGCTGAGGGGCGGGTTCATATCGGGGCTCACATCCTGCGGGCGGTGAAAGCCCCGCCCCTCCCGCCCCCCGGTGCATGTCCCATCCCGCCGGTCGGGGATTGTTGGATTATTAATCCAATATGTTCATATAAGTGGGAAGTGTTCGTTGGATGGATAATCCAATGAGGGTGAACATGGCAAGCGAAAGATTCGTTCAGGCGTGCCTCGGCGGGCGCGCCCCTATGGGTGCCGGCGGGAAGGGGGGCGTTTCGATTTGATCCCCCTCCTGCTATCGCCAGAGGGCATGAGGGTCCTCGTCGTGGGCGGCGGCAGGGTCGCCCTGCGGAAGTGCATGCACTTCAAGGGCGCGGAGCTGACGGTGGTGTCCGAGGAGGTCATGCCGGAGGTCGAGCGCGCCGCGGGCTCGGTCGTCAGAAAGAGGACGACGCCGTCCGAGGTGTACGGTATGATGGAAGGGTTCGACGTGATCGTGGCGGCGACGGACGACGCGGCGATGAACGGCGAGATAAGGGACGAGGCCATCCGCCGCGGCATCTATGTCAACTCCGCCCACGGCGGCGGCAACATGGTGATCCCTTCTGTTCTGAGGAGGGAGAGGTACACCGTGTCCGTGTCGTCGGAGGGGAAGCTCCCCGCGTTCCCGCCCTATGTGGTCGAGGAGCTGGACTCCTTCCTGGACAAGAGGTTCGACGTTATGTTCGACGTCCTGTACGAGCTGAGGGGGGAGTGCGCCGGGAAGGGGACGCAGGCGGAGCGCTCCGCATTTCTGAGGAGGGCGGCCCGCGACCCCGAGGTCAACCGGCTCGCCA